>JAQTRH010000015.1:0-2000 GCA_028711925.1 Candidatus Nanoarchaeia archaeon
TAAGTATAAAGTAAATGATGATTCAAGGGTGAACTGCACTCTGCAGTTCAATAATCAGGGAAGCTGGTGGCAAGACCAAGAGACTCATACACACCCTGAAAAAAATAAAGAAAAGGAATTTGCCATTAAGGATATTAAGGAAGGAGAGTACAAATACAGGATTATGTGCATTGATTCTGAAAAAAATTATGGTTTCAGTGAAACAAGGACATTTTATGTAAAACTTACTGAAAACAGCGGCTCTTCTTCTGCATCCTCAACAGAAACCAAGGCAGGCGAAACTAAAAACGAAATAATCAGTTCTTTTATGGCAAAACTCGAACAAATATCCTCTGGTTTTGAAAAACTTCCAAAAAATGAACAGGAAGTAATAGCAATAATAAAGCTAAATGAAAAAATTCAGGACGCGCAAAAAAAACTCGGATGGTATGAGCGCGATTTAAACAACTTAATTTGGAGAAACTTAGGAGAAGCAGAGCTAAAGCAGGAAGAAGGAAGGATTTATAGTGAAATAGAAGCCATGAAAGAGGATATTCCCTCTAAACTTAATGTTGTTGATACTCTTGAATTTGTAGCATATCCTTCAGAAGAGGAGATCCAGAATATCATCTTGGAATATCTCGACTCAGAATCAAGCCAGTATACAAAAAGCACTAAAAATGCAATTACAGAGAAAAATAAAAACATGCAGAAATTGTTGACAGTCACGACAAAAGCAAAAATCATAAATGTTGAGTATATCTCAGGAAAAACAGGAAAGATAACTCTTGTTGAGAAAATTCTTGAAATAGACCAAAAATCAGAGAAATATTCTGATAGCCTGTTTTTGATTGAATCTATACCCAAAGAATTTGCAGAAAGTGCTAAAGAATTTGTTTTTCTTTTTGAGCATAACATTGTAAAAGATGACCCTCTTATAAAAATATCAAACACCAACCTTCCAAGTTTTGCATATTACTTAAAAAGAGGCATAAGCCTTAATACAATAAAAAATACCAAAACCCTGATAGTGGATGACAATCCTGAAAGAGCAGGCAATATCATAACAGGGTTTAATGTATTCACCGACATGAAGCCAGCATTTATAGACAGTGCAAATACAAGGATAATAATTGAGATTATTATCATAATAGTCCTGTTTGTTATCTATCTAGGGTACTCTGTTAAAACAACAAAGATAAGATATCTTTTATTTAACAGAAAATCAATCAAGAATATAGACGAAATAAAGGAAAAGATTGAAAAGGCTACAAATGAACTTGTGAAAGGGGATTATAATAATGCAAAATCAATATATTCAGAGATACAGCCGATATTCAGCGAGATTTCCCACGACCTTAAAAAAGAAGTTTATAAGGATATAATAATATTATCTAACAAGCTTGATCTATTTTACATAAATGACATGATTGATGATGCTAATGAAAGCGTTGACGATGGAAACATTAAAAAGGCCATAGAAAAATACAATAAAGTGAGGCAGCTCTACAGCAGCCTCGGGCCAAAACATAAACAAGACATAATAAACAAATGCAGTAAACTTATTGCAAGGATATCCGAAAAAAATGGAAAATAAAAAAAATATTTTTTTAGTGATTTTTTTATTAGCTGCAATTATTTACTTTGCAATTCCCTCTTTTGCTGCCATAGAAACAGACTCATACAGAATTTCCCATGATGAATTGACCAAAAGATTAAAGTTGGATAATTTTGAATCCCAAACAGTCAGAATTGAGAACAAGAAAGGCATTCCTACAAGTGTTATCTTCTCTATAGATGGAAATATCTCCTCTTATGCAAAATTAGGAAGCGAGAGTGCAACAATTCAGCCAATGTCAGACTTTAACTTAAGCATAACCTTTTTTGGGGATAAACTTGGCTCTTTCCAGGGAAACTTGATAATATCAGGGGGTATGATTGAGAGAATACCTTTGCTCCTTTATGTCAGCGATTCACTTGGAACACCTGTTAATGCCTTAACACTTAAAATAGTTCCTCTT
>JAQTRH010000015.1:2010-14506 GCA_028711925.1 Candidatus Nanoarchaeia archaeon
ACAGGCCTTATACAGGCCAAACCCTTCAGTACAAGATCGATATTCAAAACCTCCTTATGGAAAATGAGTTTGAGGTAAAGCTTTATTACTCAATTGATGCAATGGGCGATAAAACAACATATGAGGCAAACAAGACTTTTTTGAAGGAAGAAGAAACAATTAAAATTGACAAGGCAAAAACACTTATAAAAGATTTTCACATTCCTGAGTTCCTTAGGCCTGGTGAGTATATAATAAATGTTAAGGCAGAGTATCTTGGGCTTACCTCAGTTTCAAGCGCGAGGTTCTATGTTGCAGAGCCTTTCTGGGACTTCCTTATTTTAGGGATATTTCCTGTAAGATGGGTGATTTTTGTTTCAATAATTGCTATAGCGCTGATTGCATTGTTTTTAATTATAAAGAAAAGAAAAGAAAGCAAGAAGAGATATAAAAGCGATGTTGACTTTAAGCTGCTTCCAAAACCAGGGGAGCGCTCAATATTTATAGGAAAGATAGCAGAAACAAATGTAAAGGCATATTTTGACCTTGACCAGTTGAGCATACATGCTCTTATCGCCGGCTCGACAGGAGGGGGGAAAACAGTCTCTGCAGAAGTTCTTGTTGAGGAGGCATTAAAAAAGAATGTAGGAGTAATTGTATTTGACCCGACTGCGCAGTGGAGCGGGTTCCTGAGAAAATGCGCAAATAAAAAAATGATGGAGATATATGCTGATTTTGGCATGAAAAAAAGCGATGCAAGGGCATTCAACGGAAATGTCCACCAGATTCTTGATGCAAGGCAGATAATTGAAATTAAGAAATATATGATTCCAGGAGAAATCCATGTTTTTGCAACCAACAAGCTTGACCCAAGAGATATGGATATTCTTGTTGCAAACACAATAAGAGAAGTATTCAGCGCAAATCTGCCTGAAAGCCAGGAACTTAAGACCATAATCATCTTTGATGAAGTTCACAGGCTTCTGCCAAAGTTCGGCGGCTCAGGAGAGGGATTTATCCAAATTGAGAGAGGGGCAAGAGAGTTCAGAAAATGGGGCGTTGGCTTAATATTAATCAGCCAGGTTTTAACAGACTTCATTGGAGAAACAAAGGCGAACATTAACACTGAAATACAGATGAGGACAAGGGATGAGGGAGATCTTAACAGGATTAAAAATAAATACGGCGGCTATATGCTTCAGTCATTATTGAAATCAGCCACAGGAACAGGAATGTTTGAGAATTCTGCATATAATAAAGGAAACCCTTATTTTGTAAGCTTAAGGCCTCTGCTTCACGAGCACGCAAGATTAAGTGACGAAGAGCTTGAAAACTACAATAAATATAATGAGCTTATCGAAGACCTTGAATACCAGATAGAACAGCTCGAAGAACTTAAAATAGATGTCTTTGATTTGCGTCTTGAATTAAAAATGGCGCTTGACAAGGTAAAGTCAGGAAGCTTTAACATGGTGGATATTTACTTAGAAGGATTAACCCCTAGAATAAAATCACAATGGGAGAAGCTAGGAAAGACTCCAAAACAGAGAAAGATCAAGCTTGTATCAGAAGAAGAACTTAAGAGGGAGTTTGAAAAGGCAAAGAAAGAAAGAGAAAAACTCGGAGGAGATTCAGGAGGAATAGGATCAGCAAAAAAAGCATCAAAGGCAAGCATGCAGCTCGAGGCATTAAAGCTTAAGAACGGAGTTACAGTTACAAGCATACAGGAGCTCATTGACTCAATAAACACAATGGACGACGCAGCATTCAAGCAGCATGTGAATGAAAAAGAGAATATTTTCGCTGACTGGATTGGAAAAGCAGACCAAAATATAGCAAAGCGCATAAAAGACTCAAAAACAAAAGAAGATGTGATTGCAAACCTTGAAGATGCCCTTTACGGCTGATTTTTTGTTTTTTTAATTCTTTTTATCTTTTTTATTGAAAATTTTCAGAAAAGAGCATTTTAAACTTGTTTTCTCGTGTATATATTCTATATAATTAACTAATTAATTAATTATTTTTATTTTTTTAATTAAAATAATACTGTAGTACAGTAATTAATTAAAAAACGAAACATTTATATATATCTTATGTCACATAGTAAATCAGTATAGCATTTCAGCTATTGATTTGGTAAAAAATGGATATTGGGACGTTATTCACAGAGCAGAGATGGAATATCCTGAGAAACCTCGCTTTTGAAAAAACATGCCCTTTGGATCTTTCTAAAAAAACAAATACAACAATGGCCAATATAAGCCAGCAGCTTAGGCTGCTTGAGGCATCTGATATAGTCAAAAAAGAAAAAATTTCCAACAGGGACAAAGGCAAACCAAGAACATTATTTTCACTTTCTAACGATTATGCATATATAATCTCAGCTATGGAGGGATTTGCTGAAAAGAAGCTTAAAAAATTAGACAAATTCAACCAGATTTTATTCAGGGCATGGTTTATTGACAGCCCTGAGCTTGAATATTTCACAAAAAAATTCATCTGGACTATTGAAAATGCCGTTGATGATATAGATTTTATTGCATTAAGAGACTATGGAAGCCAGGCAAGAGTTCTGATAGCATCGAAAAAACCGGATTCAGTTCAGAAAAAAGTCAAGGATTCTGTAATAAAAAAATACGACAACAGCTCAAAAGATTTTAAGATTGATGTTGTTTCAAATGAAAGTGCGGAAAAGCTTGTAAAGCAGGGCAAAGGAATATTTTCATCATTAAATGAAGCGTATGTGCTTTATGATTCATTAATGCTCACTGCAAAATACGGGAAACGGGGAGGTAGTTGAGAAAAAAGATTGTGTTAATCAGGGCCCAATAAAATCCATCTAAAACACCTCGCAAATGTTTTGAAACTTTGTTGGGCCCATTTCATTTTTAACACAACGGGTAAATCATATTCACAAATAATTGTGAACGTAAACGCTGTGAAAGCGTGAACGTAAACGAAAGCGAGATTGTAAACGAAAAAGGAGGTAGTGAAAATGAAAATGAGGAATGAAATAGTATTAATAGTATTGGCCATTATGTTCTTCGGGCTTGTTTTTAAGACAGCAACAGCTGATCCAGTTGGTCCAAATGACATAATCACTGAAAACAGCGAACAGGGAGTTATTGGAGGAGGACCAGCTACTGAGATAGAAGCAGAAGCAGGGAATGTCACTCAGCTAACCATAAATGCATCAACACTAACAAACTACTGGCAAGGTTATTATGGTAATATAACGGGCGAGATAATCCTTTCTGACGCTAGCGGAAACATGATGTATGACTGGACAGCAGGGGCAACAGGGTATACTCCTGTTGGAGAGATTTATGCTGCAAACTACAGTATCAGCAATTGGGGCGATGTTGCATGCGTAGTTCTCGTAGGAGACGGAACTCCAGGCTCAGATGGAGTAAACACCACTATCCTGGAAGCAATGTATGGAATGGACCCGAATGCAGGGGATGGTATAAATGAAACATTCACCTCTACAAATGATATCACAATAGGAACTAATACCCTTGTTGGATGCCCCGCTACAAACACCCATGTGAACAATGAATCACAATCAACTAGCTTTAATGAAACCTTGCTCACAGAAAATGCAGTAGGAACAGTGATATTTGCAACACAGGTTGAGAATGATGCAACAGGATATGACGGCAACCCATGGGACTTCCAGATGATAGTTGGAGAGAACGGAGACGTTGAGGGAACAACAACATACTACTTTTATGTGGAGCTTGTATAAAGCCGGGTTTTAACATAAAGGTGCAATGATGAAACTGCAAAATACAATTTTTTATTTTCTCTGTCTTATTGTATTTGCATCTTTCATTTTTTTAGGCGCAAGCATTGCTTCATTTGACGTTTTAGGGGCAAATAATTCTATTGTGACAACAAGAGTAAACATCACAAACACAGAGCCTGATGTGCATTATGTTTTTATAACCCCTGACCCTGTTGATTTAACCCCTGGAGAAACAACGACTGTTAACTGCACAGGCTATGTGTATGACCTTGACGGTTATGCAGATGTCCAGTCAGCAAATGCAACTTTTTATGATTCTTCTATAGGCGATACCGGAGGATTTGACGGAACATCAAGGTATTATAATTCCAGCTGTGCATGCTCAGAAATCAGCGCATTTAATGCATCCTGCTCATGCACCTTTGAAGTGCAGTATTACGCAAACAACGGGACATGGCAGTGCAACATGACAGCTGTTGATGGAGAGGGTGTTTCAGACAATGAGAATTCTTCTTTATATGATGTTAATACAGTAATTGGAATTGATGTTCCTACTGAAATTGATTACGGCAACCTTTCTGTTACAGATTATTCTTTAGAAAAACAGCTTCAGATAACCAACTATGGAAATGTTCCTATAAATGTTTCTGTAAGGGGTTATGGGGGCACAATAAACCCCTATAATCCGGATAACCTTGCCATGGAATGCGCTTACGGCGGAAACATATCTATAGAATACGAAAAATACAGCTTAACCCCTGGATTAGGCTATGAGAGTATGGTTGCTTTAAGCAATTCATCTTCTGAGATGAATCTTGAAGTACAGGTTAAGACAAGTGATATATCTTCAAATAATTATAACACCACCTATTGGATGATTTACATTCCATCAGGAGTGGGCGGAATTTGCAACGGGACTCTTCATTTTGTAGGCCACGAAAACCCGCAATAAACCCCTTAATTCTATAATTGCCTAATATGGTTTTACAATTGATTTCTTTTATGGTATTATAATTAAATAATTAATTAATCAGTTTTATTAATAATTTATTTTAATTAATAAATTAAAAAGATTAAATTTATTTAATTGCTTAATATTTTGAGAATAAAATAAGAATTATGCAGGGCCGTACTTTTTTACGCTGTATATATATGATAAAACCGCTGCAATAAGCATTATAATTCCTAAAACAACATAAAACGCCAATGGATTGCTTTCATTGGCTTTCATTACCACATAGCCTGAGATTGTTTTAAGGCCCCTTTCTGAAAAAATAAAAAAACCTAATAATACAATAAAAAATCCAAGAATCAAATAACCCACCTTTTTTTTCATATTCTATCAACTTTTAAAATGCTGATGAAATATAAAAAACTTTCTAAATAAATCTTTTTTTTTGATGATAGATTGTATTTTTTAGCTAAGTATAAACATATTTCTTGTTAAAATTCTCTGAGTAAAAACAGAAAGATTTAAATATTAAATACCAAGTCAAAATAGCATAAAAAAGGGGTAGTTTAATGAAAAAGCTTGTTTTGATATTTTTTTTGTTGATGCTTGCATCAATAAGAGCAGCATCTGCCGAAACAATCATAGTTAACTCTGAAGACTGGAGAGATGTTTACTCATCAATGCTTTATGGTAATCTTCAGGGAATTACAAACACACATTTTTTAGTGAGCCGAAATCATGGCACATTAATTCTCAACCAAGTAAATCCATCAGACGAAATACTGGCTTTCAGCTCAAGAAGGAATCCTTTTATTGTTGGTTATAGGGCTGTTGTTGAAAGCAGGGGATTTGAATGCGAGGAAACAGTTTATGATGATTTCAATCTTGAGCTCGCTGAGGAGCTTGACGAAATAACAAATTTTATAGTTATAGACGATTCATACGGCTATAATGCAATAAGCGTTGCTCCATATGCAGTTGTTTCAAATTCTTATGTGCTTTTTGCTGACAGGAACAACATAAGAAGGATTGCTAATTTTCTTTCTGGAAGGACAGTGGACAGTCTTATAATATACGGCCATGTTAACCGCGAAGTACTAGATTCTCTTGAGCCGTATACCCCAGAGATAATAAACAAAGAAGGAGACCGTTTCTATAACAACATAGAAATCACAAAGAAATACCAGGCAATAAGCCCATCAACACAAGCTGTGCTTACAAACGGAGAGTTTATAGAATCAGAGATAATGTCCGGCAAGCAGCCAGTGCTTTTCATAGGAACAAATAATGTTCCGGATCAAATAAAGGATTATATACAGAACAGCGAAATTGATATTGGTGTTTTGATTGGAAATGAATTAGTTGGAACAGCAACAACAATAAGAAGGCAGGTTGGAATAAGTGTTTTTGTTAAGTTTGCGCAGGGAGCGAGAAGCCCTGATTCAGCAATATCTCAGGTTGAAGCCCTTGATATGTTCTATCTTCCGACTTATATCCTTAATCTTGAACTTGACTCAATTAAATACAACAGGGCAACAGGAATGCTTGAGGTAACAATAAGAAACACAGAAGGCCAGGCAGTATTCTTCAAGGGAACTCACTCTTTGATAGATTCAAATGGAATAACACAGACAGTTGGAGATATAGACCCCATATTCCTCGAGGGAAACTCCCTTAAAACAATGATCTATGAAGTTCAGCCAATGGCAGATGGGAAGATAAATGGAGATATTTATATCATATATGGTGAATCAAAAAATTCGCTTGAAAAAGCCCTTAGCGGAACATTTGAAGTTGGGGTAATAGATGTTTTGGATGAGTGCGAGATAGAGATAACAAATCTTGTTTATGACAAAAGAAAAAAAGAGTTTCATGTTGAATTGAAAAACATAGTTGACACTAAAAAGCAGATTACCTGCTATGCAAGTTCAGAGGTAATTGATGTAGTTGTTGACGGATTCAGGACTACTGTTGGAAGCACAGAGGTTGTTGAAATAGGGCCAGGAAGAAAAGCACACAATATTATTGAGGTGGAGCTTTCTGATGAAGATATAGAAGAAAATGAAATAGTCACAGTGAGAACAAGCTACGGGCAGAGAAACAATGCACTCGTAAGGACAAAAGAAAGAGACTTTGAATTAAATGTTAAAGGAGTTGATTATATCACCTTCACTTTAATACTCATAATAATCATCTTGATAATACTAATCCTAATCAAGAGAAAGAAAGATAAAGAAAAAAAGCATTAATTTTTTAATTCTTTTTATTAAATTTTAATATTTTGATAAATATCAAAACCCAAATCTTTTTCTTTTGTTTTTTGTCATAATTATTTTTCTTATAAGAAATATTATAGTTATTATTATGATTATGTATATTATAAGGGGGATTATGCTTGTTTCTCCTGCCTCTGCAGGGGTTATATTAAGAACAGCTGCCTTTTCATAGGTAAGCTTTTGGTTGTAAATAACTCTTCCGCTTACTATATACCTTCCTGGAAATTCAGGAGTAAAATAAGTAATAAATTCCTGTCTTTCATTGCTTGAAACAGCAACTTCTTCTGTTTCTATTACTTTTACTATCCTGTTGTCTATCTTTATATCTCCCTTGAATTTGGCGTATACTGTTCTTGAGCCGTCATTCCTAAAAATCGCATTTACCTCAATCGGCTCATATACACTGGCCCATGTCTTAATCTTAATCATTTCAAGAATTCCCTTATCAGCTATTGCTCCTCTTTCAACAACGCTGAAAGTAAGAAGGCTGCTTGCTCCGCATTCATCTGTAGACACATTTGCCCAATACTGGCCGATTTCAAGCTCATTGGGTATGCTTCTTGTTATTCTTCTTTCAGTTGTTGGAAGCACTTCCGGATACCTGAATTCCCCTGACATTATTATTTTTTCCTGAGATTGGTCCCATATATCATAGATTATTAAAGGATTTATCCTTACATTTCCAGTGTTTTTAACAAGCATTGAAAGCTCAAGCGGAAAACCTACTTCTATATCCTGAAAGCTGAAAGCCCCTGAATTGCATGACTTAATCTGCTCATCTGATACAGTTGTACTCATCATAAGCCTTACCGCAGGATTAACAAAACCGCCTGCCCTGCCGCTTATATCACCAAAACCCTCTCCCACAAAATCAATTGTTCCAGTGTAAATATCATTTCTTGCGTCTTCAGGAACTTCAATTATTATCTTAA
This sequence comes from Candidatus Nanoarchaeia archaeon, assembly GCA_028711925.1. Lineage (GTDB taxonomy): Archaea > Nanobdellota > Nanobdellia > Woesearchaeales > CG1-02-33-12 > M55A3. The sequence goes on from JAQTRH010000015.1 coordinate 9,898, forward strand.
GCTCATAAGGCTCTGACAAAGATATATTGAATTTTTTGCTTTCAGGCTCAAATCTTATCCATTGTGCCATATCCCCGTTTACATCAAACCTCGCAATAAGGGTTTCCTCTGAATTTGTGCTTATTTTCACTGTCCTTTCAGCATATCCTCCCTTAAGCATTTTGTCAAAAGACACTGTCCCGGGAGAAATTCCTATTCCCAGCGCATCAACTAATAAAGGGCATAAAATAATCAATAAAATTAAAATGAATATTCTGGATTTCGCTTTCATTTTCAAAATAACCTTTTTATTCTTTTTTCACGGCGCATTTTTATATCAATTAAAAAAAGGATTATAATTATTATTACTATTGCAATCTCAAGCAATAGTTTTAATATAAAATCAGTATCAAGGATGCATCCATTGTCCTGTCTTTTTTTTAAAAAACCGCATTCTATTTCTACACATTCATGATTTAGAGGACTTTCCCATTCCTCGCACTCAAGCTTAATGCATGTGTGGTTGAAAGGTTTTTCATCATAGCTGCAATCAAGCTTAATGCATTCATGCTCAAAAATATGCTCATCATCCTCGCACTCAAGCTTTATGCATGTGTGGTTAAACATCCCCTCATCATCCTCGCACTCAAGCTTTATGCACTCATGCTCAAATGCATACTCATCATAGCTGCAATCAAGCTTAACACAGGTGTTGTTTACAACCATTTCATCATAAGAGCAGTTTAGTTTTGTGCATTTGTGGCTTATGCATGACTCTCCCTTTCCGCAGTCTTCAGTGCTGCAGCAGTCATAGTCAACACATTCTTTGTTTAAAATATACTGGCAATCCTCGCACTCTATCTTAACACACTTTCTTAATGTGCATACCTCATTATCTTTGCAATGCCTGTTGTAAACACATTCAAAAATATCAATTGTTTTGTTCTCATAGCATTTTGTTTCATAATATCTGTCATCAAGATATTTTGCAACTGTTGGATCCAGGATAGTTGTTATGCAGGGCGCATAAACCAACTTGTTAACAGAATTCTGTTTGGGGACATAATCGCTTATTATCAGGTTCTTTTTAGTTCCAGGTATGACACTAAAATAATCATTCTTGGATGAGTCTGCAACATCATAATCAAAATAAACACCTGAAATAACACTTTGGTTAATTGGATTAAATATTTCTACGCTGACTATTTTTAATTCATTGTTTCCAGCATTCTGGAAACTGAAAGTCCAGTTAATTTCTTGCCCTTCAATGCAATTATCCTCCTGGCAATTATGGGAAACATCGAAGAAATAAGCAAAAACCATTTGTGATGATAAGGCTATTAAAAACAATATAGCCAAGAAACATAATACAAAAACCTCTTTTTTTGATTTTTTCATTTTAATTAATTTGGTATTGCAATAATCTTAATTCTTCCAGTGCAGTTTCCTCTTGCTCCTGCAGGTATTTTTATTTTCCAGTATACTCTTGTTTGGTCATCTTCATAAACTAAGTCATTTGTCTTTTGGGGAATTGTAAACCCTTCAATCTGCTGTGCTGCTGATGTGAGTCCAACCATTTCATTATAATCCTGGTTGAACTGTGTTGAATATCGCTGGTATTCAACGCTTATGTTGCTTTGCTCGCATATCATTCCAAGCCCGTCCTGTTCGCTTATAGCATATCCCTCTAAACTAATATTTATATCTTTGTTTCCATAGTTTGTTATTGTGAGGTTTACATCATCTTCAGATACATTTTCCGCTTTTAATTCTCCATAATCAATAACTGACTCCGAGATATAAAGCGCTGTTAGCTCATTTACATTTAATGTAGTTTCTGCAGTGTCATCTGCCTTTGATTTGTCATTTACAGTTATATTGCACTTCCATTGACCTGGGTTTGAATAATAATACATGGAAAAGCTGCATACATAATCCTGGCTTTTTTCAGCAGAGTTTGCTATCACGCAGCTGTTGTTTGTATAATGATTATTGTTATCATCCTCATTTTCAGGGCTAACGCTGTTGTGATAAAGAGTAACATTAATCTCTTCTATATCATCTACTCCATCATTATCACTTACAGTGAAATTGCAGTATACTAATTTAACAGAGCCGTGGTTGAGATCTATATTGTCATCTGTTTGCAGGTTGCTTATAATGGGGTTTAAGTTGGGCAATACGCTGAAATTATATGTATTGGAAGAGCCCTTTATCTTTGAAGTGCTGTTGTCATAACATTCAACTTTCCATGCATAATCCCCTATATCAAGGGTTTCATAAAAATACTGGCTTATTCCTTTCTCAACAGTGTAGTTTGTTTTAACTGAGCTTTCATTTATTATCAGGCTGCAGTTTGATATTCCTGAATCATCTGTTACATTATAAATAAAGCTTATTGGGTTTTGCGAATAGCTTAAATTATCCTGTTGTTCTGGATATGTCAAATTTATTATCGGCGCAATTTCATCTGCAAGCGTTACATCGTAAACATAATCTGAATCTTGTTTATCAAAATTAATTCCGTCTGAATCACAGTATGAGCTTAAGCTTATGTTTGTTACTCCTTCATTTATTCCAATGACCTCCCATTCAGTTGTTAATATTGAGCCAATGTTTGCATTGCCAAGATAATGCAGATAGCTTTCACCTTCTGATATATCCAAAATATTTTTATTGCTTATATTAAGCATAGCATAACAGTTGATTCCGTTTTGGCCGCCCTTAATTTCTATTTCTGCTGTTATTTCAGTTATCCTGCTTATATTGAAAATAGAGTTGTTTTCAGGAGAAGTAATTGTGGCTTTTGTCTCGCTTGGCCTTAAATTATTCAAAACAACATCCACTTCAGTTGTTGTGGGAAGAATATATGCTGTGCTGTGTCCATAATAAGTGCTGTTCCATGATGTAACATTTATCAAATCATTATCTGAAGCATTTATTGTAGCTGAGTAAGCTCCTTTCAATGATGGAATATTTGGGGCATAAACATAAGTTAGGGTTTCTTGGCTTGTGTTTATGTTTTTTATCTGCACAGGAATTTCATTTTGCACACCCGTAATGCTATCTAAATGAAATACTCTTCCCTTGACATTATGGGGCTCAGGAGGGGCAGTTACCTCAGAAGATACTATAAGGAGCATAAACAAGAAAATAATCATATTCAAACATATTTTTTTTCTCATAATCCCCCCTTTAGTCAATACAACCAACCTCCTTATTTAAAATTTTTGATGTTATCTTCTGATTTTATATCCTTCTTATTTTTTAAAAATAAACAGTAAAAAACCATCAAAACTATTATTATTACTGTTATTGTAAAAGATATGCCTGTTTTTGCAGCATTCAAATCAGACACACTATATCCTATTATCATAGAAAGTCCTTTGTTATTAAGCATGAAATCAACATTCTTCATATCTCCATTTAAGATTATAGTTGTGTTCTTGTAAATGCCTTTGCTTGTTACCTCAACCAAAATTTCATCTCCTTTTTTGCCATCTATTATAATATAATATGCTCCGGGTTCTCCCAATGCTCCTGTTGATGTTAGGAATATATAGTCTGTTGCAAGGTTTGTTATTTTTATCTCAGTTTCAGAGGCACGTTTTCCCATCCTGTTCTGGTATATGATACCCGAGATAATAAACTGCTCTTTTGGCCCTGTCAAATCAAAATTGTTCGGCTCAACAATTTTTTTCAATGATACTGCAAAATAGCTGAATCCGCTGGTTTTTGCTCTGTAATACTCATATTCCTCATCAGAATTATAATGCAATGTTTCAAGCTCCTCCCACTTGTTGCCTGAATACCTGCTGAGTATAACCCCATATTTGTCTGCCTGATTCTCATACAGCCAGCTCTTTTCAACCTTGAACTCTATTTCAGCCTCCTGTACTTTGCCTTTGTCTTCATTTATTATCTCAATATACCTATAAACTTTTTTTTCAATTCCCCTGACTTTTTCAGGGCATTCATTCATTTCATTTATAATCAATTCAGCTTCTTTTTCGCTCTTTAAATTTATCTGGAATATGCTCCCAGATTCTTTTTTTATTATAGTTGTCTTAATAACCCTTTTTTCTTTATCTTTCTCATCCTTTTCCTCTCTTTCATTATTTTCTGAATAACTTGCAAAGTAACCTCCTCCTCTGCTGCCTCTGGACGAAACAACATTTTTTTCGTCTGTTTTTTCATAAACAGTTATGTTAAATCCTTGTATTGAGTAAGACTCGTTGTCCATAACCTTAACTGCAACCTCATTATTTCCAATATTATTTTTGTTTGGCTTCCATTTTATGAGGCCTTCTTTAGTAATCTGCATGTTGCTTGGGCTTTTTATCAAACTGTAATTTAATTCATTGTTTTCCTCGTCAGTTGCATTAACATGATAGTAATACCATTCAGAAACATAAGCTTCATTAATCGGCCTGGATATTATTATGGGCGGATCATTAACCCACTGCACATTAATCACAAAACTCTGCGTTACATTAAAGAGATTATCAGTTACCTGAATTGTTACATTATTTTTTCCTGACTGGTTGTCTTTTGGAATCCAGTTTATCAATCCAGTTGTGCTGTTTATTTTCATTCCATCTGGTGAAACTACTAAAGAATAAGCTAACTC
>JAQTRH010000096.1 GCA_028711925.1 Candidatus Nanoarchaeia archaeon
GCATAGACAACAAGGAGATAAATATCAAGGAGCTCACAAAAAACCTGAAGTCAAATTTCGCATGCGGAGGAACAGCAAAGGAAGGAAAAATTGAGCTTCAGGGAGACCACAAGCAAAGAGTAAAAGAGCAGCTCGTAAAAATGGGTTTTTTGCCTGAAACAATAGACGTAAAATAATAATGGAGATCAACAAAAAAAAACTTGCAAAAAGCGAGTTGATAGGCCTAAATATAAAGGTCATTAGGTCTGATAACCCTTTCAATGAAGGGGTTAATGGAAAAATAATAGACGAAACAAAAAATATGATTGTAATTGAAACAGAAAAACAACAAAAAAAGCTTATAAAAGACCAGTGTGTCTTTGAATTTATGCTCAATAATGAAAAAATAACAATTCAAGGAAAATCAATCAACAAAAAGCCGGAAGACAGAATAAAGCAAAGGTGAATGTTCATGGAAAAAAAATCAAAAAGCAAAGATGCCCAGGATGAAACAAAGGGCAAGGAATGCAGTGACAAGAACTGCCCAATACATGGCAGTCTAAAAGTAAGAGGAAGGACTTTCACAAAAAAAGTAGTGAAATCAAAATCCAGAAGGACAGCTGTAATAGAGATAGAAACAAGGCATTACATTCCAAAATACGAGAGGTATGAAAGAAAAACAAAAAAACTTCAGGTTCACAACCCCGACTGCATAAATGCAAAAGAGGGCGATTTGGTTGTTGTAAAGGAGTGTAGGCCATTAAGCAAAACAAAACATTTTGTAATAATCAAAAAGGTAGCTTAAGATGAAAGCGTTTAAATCAAAAATAACAAAAGGATTGACTCAGGGATCCCGTATTCCAACCTGTGATAATTCCGGAGCAAAGATCATAAGGATGTACGGGGTTAAGGGCTCTAAAACAGTAAAGGGGAGAATGCCCAGCGCAGGAGTAGGAGATCTTATTATGGCCTCTGTAAAAAAAGGAAATCCTGACATGGTAAAGCAGAGTGTTATGGCTGTGATAGTAAGGCAGAGAAAAGAGTACAGAAGAGTGGATGGAACAAGAATAAAGTTTGAAGACAATGCAGCAGTTATACTGAAGGATGATAAGGGAAATCCAAAGGGAACTATCTTCAAAGGAGCTATAGCAAAAGAGGCCTGTGAAAGGTGGCCTGGAATTGCAAAGATTGCAAGGATAATAGCGTGATAATAATGAAAAAAAAATTTTCAAGGGAATGGGGAAAAAGCAAACAGCCAAGAAAGCAAAGGAAGTATGCATATAACGCCCCTAAGAACATAAAAAGCAAATTCCTTAATGCCCACCTATCAAAAGAGCTAGCCAAAAAATATAAGATAAGGTCTTTAAGGGTAAAAAAAGGCGATAAAGTAAAAATAATGAGAGGGCAGTTCAGGAAAAAAACAGGAAAAATAGAAAAAATCAGCCTCAAGAACTCAAAGGTTTATGTTAATGGAATCGAGATGATAAAAAAAGACGGCACTAAAGTGCTTTATCCAATTCATCCATCAAACATCTTGATAACAGAATTAAACCTTGATGATAAGAAAAGGGCGGAAAAACTGAATAAAAAACAAAAAAGTGATTGAATATGGTTAAAAAACACCTAAAAAGATTGACAGCACCAAAATCATGGAAGATAAAGAGAAAGGGAATTACTTTTGTAACCAGGCCTAACCCCGGAATGCACGGAAAGACAAACAGCACATCTATTAATATATTGATGAGGGATGTGCTAAAACAGGCAAAAACAACCCGTGATGTTAAAATGATAATCAACAACAAAGGGATACTTGTTGATAAAAAAGAAATAAAAGACCACCATTTTCAGGTTGGTGTTATGGACCTTGTTGAGATACCAAAAACAAACAAGTGCTTTAGGGTGCTTTTAAATAAAAAGGGAGATATCTGTGTTGTTGAGATAAAGCAGGATGAGGCAACATTAAAGCCATGCAAGATTATAGGCAAAAAGATTATGAAAAAAGGAAAGATTCAGCTTAACCTTAATGACGGAAAAAACATAATTGTAAACAAAGACAGCTACAAAACAGGAGATACTCTTTTATTAAGCCTCCCAAAAAATGAAATAAAAGAACACTTAAAGTTTGAGAAAGATGTTTGTGTTTATCTATCTCGAGGAAAGCATAAGGGAGAGTCAGGAATAATAGAGGATGTAAAAGACGGAACAATCAAAGTGAAGCCAAAATCCGGAAAAAGTTTTGAAACATCAAAGAGGTTTGCTTTTGTAATAGGAAAGGAAAAGGAAATGATAACATTGCCATCTTAAGTTTAAAATGAACCAATCAAGAAATATAAGGATAGAGAAGGTCACCCTTAATATTGGGGCAGGAAAAGACCAGGCCAAGCTAGAAAAAGGAGTCAAGCTGCTTGAAAAAATAACTGGTATCAAGCCGGTTACAACTATCACCAAAAAAAGGATTCCCGGATGGGGCTTAAGGCCGGGCCTTCCAATAGGGTGTAAGGTCACATTAAGAAAGGATATTGCGTCTGAAACTCTGAAAAGGCTGCTCAATGCAAAGGAAAATGTGCTTCAGGAAAACCAGTTTGATGATAATGGAAGTATTGCATTCGGCATAGAGGAGTATATTGACATACCAAATGTTAATTACGACCCTGAAATTGGAATCATAGGGCTTGAGGTATGTGTCACGCTTGAAAGGAACGGGTTCAGGATAAAAAGAAGAAGGATAAAAAAAACAAAGGTTCCTAAAAAACATGTTATAACAAAACAGGAAGCGATTGATTTTATGAAAAAAGAGTTTAATGTTAAAGTAGGGGAGGAAGAATGACTGTATCAAACTACAAAAAGGTTTTCAAGCAACTTAAATCAAAGCCAGTGAAGATGAAACGCTTCCTTAAGCACAGTTCTCCTAAAGAAAGAAGCTGCGGAATAAGCAAAAAACGCTGTGAAAGGTGCGGAAGGGCTGGTGCTCAGATAGGAAAATGCGGCTTGAATCTTTGCAGGCAATGCTTCAGGGAGATTTCAACAAAAATAGGATTCAAAAAATACAGCTAAGGTGAAAAAATGTTAAATGACGCACTCGCAAATGCACTTTCAAACATACTAAACAAGGAAAATGCAAGAACAAAGGAATGCATAATCAAGCCTTCTTCAAAGGTAATCAAAGAAGTGCTGAGGATAATGAATGAATATGGATATGTAGGCAAGTTTGAGGAAGTAATTGATTCCAGAGGCAATTTCCTTAACATAAACCTGCTTAACAAAATAAACAAGTGCGGCGTAATAAAGCCGAGATTTGCTGTTAAAGAATCAGGATATGAAAAATTTGAAAAAAGATTTTTGCCTGCTAAAGACTTTGGAATACTTATTGTTTCAACATCCAAGGGGATAATGTCAAACAATGAGGCAAGAAAGCAAAACATAGGAGGAAAGCTTTTGGCTTACTGTTATTAATATGAAAATAGATATCAAAGAGGAAATGAGCATACCTGAAGGAGTCCAACTAGTTAAGGAAGGGCACTTAATAAAAGT
>JAQTRH010000097.1 GCA_028711925.1 Candidatus Nanoarchaeia archaeon
GTACGGCTACACAAGCTCTGTATCCAAAACATTTTTAATAAAAAAATAAGAGCTAATAGAAAGCTTTAAATAGAAATTTCAGGATATAACATAAAATGAGAAGTATATTTTTAATAATTGCATTATTTTTTATTTTTATTAGCTTTGGATGCACAGGCAATACAAGTGAGATAGACTTAGAGTATAGGCAAGGAACAAAAGGCATTGAAATCAGCTTTATGCAAAACATGCCTCCTTCTGAAGTCTATGATAATTCTCCTATTGATTTGGTTGTTGAGGTTAGAAACAGCGGGGCTTATCCCCAGCAGTCACAAAGAGTAACTGGATGGCCTATAATAATCACACCAAGCGGAAGAGGAACCGGAACCCTTTATCTTGATGGTTTTGATGACAAGATAATAATGGGAATGCCCAGGCAGATTTCCATACCCTCAATTTACGGAAAGAGCCCTTACAACCCTGAAGGGGGTTTTGATGTAGTTACCTTCCATGGAAATGTCATAAACCTTGACTCGCAGGGGCTCGAAGAATATGAAGCAAAATTCATGGTGACATCATGTTACAATTATGAAACTGTTGCTTCCCAAACAGTTTGCATTGACCCTGAACCATATTCAATAAAGCAGTCAGACAAAGTCTGCACAATACAAGAATCATATTCTTTTTCAGGAGGCCAGGGCGGCCCTGTCGGCGTAACAAATGTTAAGGAAAATATCTACGGCGATAAGATTTATTTTACAATAATAATAAGCAACTTAGGAAATGGAAGGGTTGTTGATAAAAACAAGGTTAATACTGAGTGCCCTTATTCCCTTGATTACAACAACCTAAATAAGGTTTATGTCAGCGGTAAAATTTCAGGATACACTCTTATTTGCGACCAAGGCGGAAATGTCAATCTGTTAAATGAAAGGGGGACAGTTATGTGCTATATCCCAAAGCCCTCAACAGCAAGGTCTGCTTACACAACCCCTCTCCAGATAAATCTGGAGTATGGATACACTTCCTCAATAACAAAAAGCGTTAAAATAATAAACACTCCCTGATTAACAGAAAGATTTATATAATTAATAATAGACTGTAAAATTAAAAAGGAGGAAATTAAAATGAAAGATTACATTAAAACAATATTGTTATTGGCATTATTTCTTTTTGTTGTTGGGTGTGATGGAAAGGAAGTATCAACAAAAACAAGCCCTTTCATCGGAGGAACAACAGGACTTCTCTTAAATTTTGATACTGATGCACCTCCTGCCGAGGTTTATGATGCAGGAGACTTTCCTTTTGATGTTGTGGTAAAACTAAAAAATGAGGGAGAATACTCAATCAAAAGAGAGAATGTTGAGGTGAGACTAAGCGGAATTGACCCAAGGGAATTTGGGAAATCAGAATCAGATTTTATAAAGAGGCCTGATGATGACCTTGACGGAACATACAAAGACTCAGAAGGAAACAGGATAGAGGGAACAACAACTTTTGTTGTTTTTTCAGGATTGAACCATAATGAAGCACTTATAGGAAACACCCAGTATACAGTAAGGGCAGATGTATGCTATAATTATGCAACAAATGCAAATTCAATGCTCTGTGTAAAGCAAGGACAGACAGATAAAGAAGGGGATGTATGCAAGATTTATGAGGTTAAGACAGTTTATAATTCTGGGGGCCCTGTCCAGGTTACAAGCTTTACAGAAACTCCTCGCGGGAGCAATAAGTACAACTTTAACTTCAAGATAGAGCATAAAGGAAATGGCGGCATATACCAAAAAAGTTCAAACTGCGAGAAAACAAGGGCAAATGAGAATAAGATTTATGTAACAGTCAATACAGGAATTAATGGGTTAAGCTGCACTGGTTTAGAGGGTGGCGCAACAAGCGGTTATGTAACCTTGTATGGAGGAGAGAGGACCATAACCTGCACTCAGGAAGTTGAAACAGGCACTAATTTTGAAAGACCAGTGAACATAAAAATAGAATATGACTACAAAGATGACATTTCAACAAGTCTGCTGGTAAAGCATTCTTCTTAATTTCTTTTTTTATTTTATTCCTGCCAAAGCAAACTGGCTTAGAAGGGCCTCTAGCTGAAGAAATTCGTCAGAGCCCTCAACCATCCTGAATTCTATCTCGCCGCATTTTTCTATCAGCATCATCTTTTTTCTTGGCTCTAAATCAAGATTGAGAATTTCTTTTTGAATCTGCTTTATTACATCAATGCCAGATAACCCATATTCAAGCATTAAGTCTAAAAGCTTGTTTCTGGAATCATTAAATTTGTTTTTAAGTGCAAGATCAAGTACTTCTTTGACTTCTTTAGGTCTTGCAACTGAGGCAATAGAATAAATCAAATCTTCTGTAATATTGTTGGATATTGCAGCGCAGCTCTGCATTATATTTTCCATTCTCCTGCAGTCTCCATTGCTTACCTCATAAACTGCCTGTTTTGTTTTTTCATCTATCTTCAATGATTCTGATTTTGCTATTTTATCAATAATCTCAATTAATTCTTCTTTGCTGAGAAGCTTGAAGCGGAAAACAGCGCATCTTGATTGTATTGGGTCAATTATTTTGCTGCTGTAGTTGCAGCTTAAAATAAAGCGGCAGGTCCTGGTATAATTCTCCATAGTTCTTCTCAATGCCTGCTGTGCCTCTTTTGTCAATGCATCTGATTCATCAAGATAAATTATCTTGAAAGGAACATTGCCTATTGCCTTTGTCCTTGCGAAATCCTTAACTTTATTTCTTATGATATCTATTCCTCTCTCATCTGATGCATTTAACTCTAATACATTATCATGCCAATTCTCACCAAAAAGCTGTTTTGATATAACCAAGGCAAGGGTTGTTTTTCCTGTGCCTGCAGGCCCTGAAAAAAGAAGATGAGGCATATTCTTTTTATTGACAAAGGCCTTAACCCTTTTCACTATTTCCTTTTGTCCTTTAACCTCAGAAAAATCCTTTGGCCTGTATTTTTCAGTCCATATAGTGCTTTCCATGATAAAAAAATAATAAAGGATTATTTAAATATTTATGTGTAATAAAGAACAAGATAAAAAAATTATATGATATCTTCTTCTGCTATAACGATAAAATCTCCGACAGCTATAACCGCGCTGAAAGGAATTAAGATTTCTCCTTCCTTGTTTTTCTCTAGCTCTAGCTTCTCTGTGTAAGTTGTAGGATTTTTAAGAACGATGTTTATTAATTCGCCTGACCTTGTTTCAAATATCATGTCGCCAAGCTCTCCAAACCTCTTGCCTGTTTTGCTTACAACAATTTTGCCTATTAACTGTTTTGAGAATTTTTTGTCTTCTTCAGCCATTAAGTCCCCACCTTATTTATTTTTTGATTGTATCAACCATAAACTTATGTTATTTAAAATGGTTATGTTATATTTAAATCTTTTGGAAATAAATAAAATAAACAATAAATCAAAAACTATTTAGATAAAGTTATTGTTATAAGTTAAAAAAGATTTAAAATTAAAAAAGAG
>JAQTRH010000016.1 GCA_028711925.1 Candidatus Nanoarchaeia archaeon
TTTCTTTCATTTAGGTAGTTTATTTTTTCATTTAATTCTGTTTTTCTTTGAAAGATATTGTTGTATCTTTCCTGTTTTTCACTTATTTTTTCTTCAATTTCTTTTTCGTTCTGCCTTATTATTTCTATTTTAATATTTTTTATTTTATTGTTAATTTCCTGTTTTTCCTTTTCAAGTATTTTTATATCTTCGTTGTAATTTTGTATTAGCTTAACCTTATCCTTTAATCTTGCTTCCTGCAGTTCTATTTTGTTTTTTATCTCATCTGTTTTTTTGATGTCTTTTTCAATTTTCTCCAATGATTCTTTTTTCTGCCTTAGTTTTGATTTCATTTCATTGATTTTTGGATTAAGCTCATTTGCTTTCTTTGATATTTCTTTTATTTCCTGCTTTTTCTCCTTGATACTTTTCTTTTTGTCATCCAAGTCAGCTGTTATGCCCTGAAGCTCTCTTGATTTTTCTCTTATTTCCCTAACCAAAACCTGTGAATTCTCTTTTATTCTTTTGTACTTATCTATCTGAAACACCTTTCTTAATGTCTCAAGCCTTGTTTCTTTTTCCTCAATTAAAATCTGCTTCATCTCTTCTTGCGGAGTATAAACAGTATACCTGTAAATAAGGGATTTTGTTTTTGTAACAAGCTCTCTTGGATAGCCCAATAAATCAAGAACTCTTGTTTTAAGCTCAACAGCAGTTGCTTCCTGCTTTCTTCCGTTGATTATTATATATCCAGAATCCTGCCTTACATCATCGCCCTGTTTTTTTAATGTTCTTTTTATTATGACTTCCTGATCTTCTATTGAGAATTCAAGCTCTACAGAACCCTTATTTTTTCCATTTCTTAATAACAAGCTGCCGGGCAGAGCCCTCATTATGCCAAATAAAGCAAACTCTATTGCCAAAAGAATTGTTGACTTTCCGCTTCCAATATCTCCGCTGAGCATAACAGAGCCCTCTGGAAACTCAACCAGCTGCTTTGTATAGCTTCTTATATTCTCAAGCTTCACCCTTTTTATTATCATAAATATTTAGTATTGCCATAACTTTTTATATTTAATTGAACTCAAGTAAATACTTAAAAATAGAAAACTATTTAAATAAGTTATTAATATTAATCACATAAAAGTAACAAATAATATGGAGATGATAATATGGATAAAAATACAAAAACCCTAAGTTTAGATAATTATCTTGAAGGCAAAGTAATAGAAAAGAATATGGGAAATGGATTTGTTCATATGAAAGTGAAATCAAAAGATAATTTTTTACATCCTATTGACATTGAAACTAGAAACCCCATATATGTAAACAACACAATAAAACAAGGATGTGATGTTCTATACTGCGATTATGGACTGTTTACTAAATGCGGTGAACAATACATAAAAGTCTGCCCGGATTAAATTTTGCTTTTAAGTTAAATTTAAAAACATTTATTCTTTTTTGTTTTTATGAAAGGAGCGTATTGTATTATTATTGAGGTGAAAAAAAATTCTTTTGTTAAGATAGGGGCTTTAGGCAAAATAAATTTTAAGAAAGGCCTGTATTGTTATGTCGGCTCGGCTTTAAACAATCTTGAAAAAAGAATTCAAAGGCATTTAATTAAAAACAAAAAATTTCATTGGCATGTTGATTATCTTTTAATGAATAAAAATACATCAATCAAAAAAGTGTTTTACAAAGAATCAAATAAAAGAGAGGAATGCAGAATAGCAGAGTTTGTATCAAAAAATTCAATCGGCCAGATAGAAAACTTCGGATGCTCTGACTGCAAATGCAAAAGCCATCTTTTCCTTATAAACAATTTTAATTTTCTTAATGAAGAACTAAATCCTTACAAGCGAAGCGGCACCTAATATTGCGGCATCCTTTCGCCTGCTTTTAACGATTATTGGATTTTTGTTGACAAAACTTCTTTTTTTAATGGTTTCTTTCATGCTTTTTGAGAAAAAATTCCATGAGCCCGAGATTCCTCCTCCTACAACTATAATCTCGGGGTCAAATGCAGCTATTATGTTGGTTATTGCAACGCCAAGATAAAATCCTGTTTTTTCAAAAACCTCTAATGCTTCTTTGTTTCCCTTTAATGCAAGCTCATAAATATCCAATGGATTTTCTGCTTTAATGCCCTTTGCAAGCCTCATAATTCCTCTTTCACTTGCATACTCTTCAATACAGCCAAAGTTGCCACACTTGCATTTTATCCCATCATGCTTAATGCTTATATGGCCAAACTCTCCTGCGTTAAGACGGCCGTGGAAAATCTTTTTATTGATAACAATTCCGCCGCCGACACCCGTTCCCAAAGTTAAGCCAACAACAATATCATATTTCTTTCCAGCACCATAAACAGCTTCTCCAAAAGCAAAGCAGTTTGCATCATTATCCAAAAAAACAGGAACATTAAATTTTTTCTTGAGAATTCTTTTTATGTTAAAATTTTTTAATGGAATATTTTTAGGCCCGATTATATTCCCTTTTTTGTAATCGATTGGTCCTGGAGAGCCAACGCCTATACCTGAAACATCATTTGTAAATACTCTGCTAACAGCTTTTAACATTTTTTCAATAACGGCCTTCTCTCCCCTCTCTGGCTCTGTATTAACAGAAAACCTTTTTATCACTTTGCCATTTGAAACAAGTCCTGCCTTTATCTTATTTCCCCCTATATCGACTCCAATAAGATATTTTTTCATTCTCTGAGGATTCCTCCGATTTCTGTTATTTTGGTGATATAATAGTCAACATAAGGAAATTTATGGTAATCTCCATTTCCTACGAGAACTGTTGTCATTCCAATTTCTTTTGCAGGCTTAAGGTTGTTTTCATAATCATCAATCATCATGGACTCTTTTGGGTTTATGCGTGAATGCTTTACGAGTTTGTTATATGCATCTTCCCCTGGCTTATTGTTAAAATCAAGAAGCCTTATATCATATATTCCTGAAAAAAAATCCTCTATGCCCAGAACCCTAATAACATTCAGTACATGTTCTCTTGGAGAATTTGAAAAGATTATCTTTTTTTGCTTTATTCCGCCCAACATTTTAATAAGCTCTTCGTTTCTTTTCAGGAAATTTTCTGCATTTAGATTATGTACAAACCCAAGGTATTCTTCTGGATCAACTTTTTCTTCAATCATTAATCCCTTTAATGTGGTTCCATATTCATTAAAAAGTTTTTTTCTGTATGACACTGCGCCGGGATAATCAAGATTGAATTTTTTGCAGATAAACTCGTCTATCCTATTGCCAACCTCATTTAGCAGACCTGCCTCTTTTGGATACAAGGTGTTGTCAAGGTCAAATATTATTGCTTCAATATCTCTCATTTTCAGTTAAAGCTGTTTTTTCAGTTTTTCAATAACATTAACAGGTGTTGGGTCTATTCCGTATTTGATTGCGAGATAATAAGAGGTTAAGTCGCCAATATAAATTGCAGAAAAAAGCTTTGTTAAAAAGAAATCTCCTTTTACAACTATCTCTGTTACATTTATTCCTGACTCTGATATAAGGCCTTTTGTTATTTCCATCCTTTTTTTAATTTTTACATAATCATCATCATCTTTTATTATTATCACATGATACGGAGCCCTTATGTTGCCATATCCAACCAATTCATTATGGTTAAGCTCTGGGAATGAATGGCAGAATGCATGTATCTTTGCATTCTCATTTAACTGTGTTTTCCACCTATAGGCAACTGATTTCATCTTCTCTGATGAGTAAATCAATGGAATTTTATCAACAAGCTTTTCAGCAAGGTCTTGTGCCCTTTCCTTGAATTTAGGGTTTTTCAATGCCTCTACAGTCTTTTTTATTTCCTGTTTTGGATCTTCTATCATCCTGGAATTTCCAAGCACAGTAAGCATTGGAAAAAAAAGATATGCTACAGCTGCTCTTGGCTGAAATCCCTTAGGTACTTTTATTAAAGGAATCTTGCTTAAATTTGCCAGCTCCTCAAGCTTGCCTCCAGAGGTTATAACCACTATTTTCATATTTTTCCTTTGGGCTGTTCTAAAGCACGATACTGTTTCTTCTGTATTTCCTGAATATGAAACCGCAAAAAGAAGGGTTTCCTTTCCTACTGTTTCAGGCAAAAAATAATCCCTGTTTACAACAACTTCTATTTTGTCATGGAGATATGATTTAAGGATATCCCCTGATATAGAGCTGCCTCCCATTCCGGCGACCATTATTCTTTTTATTGGTTCTGTTATCTTTATATTTTCTGCAAGTTTTGATGCGTCTTCAATATAATTTGGAACATTTTCAAGAGTACTTATCATGTTAGAACTATCAACATTGTTTTCATCATCCATAACTACCACCCCGAGTTATGTTTTATTATAATCCTTTATTATTTATAGTTTACTAAAAAGAGAAAGTTTTTTAAACGATTTAAAATTCTAAAAACCATGGATGTGGGCAGTAGCTTGCCTGAACTAAAACAAATTAATGGAGGCTAAAATGAGTTTGTATAAATATGTAAGAAATATCTGGAAAAGTCCGAAAAGAAACCTTAAGGAAATATGGTCAAAACGCCTTGTTGAATGGAGAAAACAGCCGGTAACAGTAAGGATTGAAAGGCCAACAAGGATTGATTCTGCACGTTCTCTGGGTTATAAAGCAAAACAGGGCTATGTTATTGTAAGACAGAGGCTTATCCGCGGCGGAAGAAAAAGGCCTGATATAAAAGGCGGCAGAAGACCAAAACATAGCACACAAAGGAAAATTCTTTCAAAAACCTACCAGCAGATAGCAGAAGAAAGGGCAAATAAAAAATTCAAGAATTGTGAGGTTCTTAACTCTTATTATGTTGGAAAAGATGGAAAATTTGTCTGGTATGAGGTAATATTGGTGGATAGAGAGCATCCTTCTGTAAAAGCTGATAAGAGAATAAGCTGGATAAATGAGAAAAAGCATACAGGCAGAACTTTTAGAGGATTAACTTCATCAGGAAAAAGCTCAAGAGGGCTTTTGAACAAGGGCAAAGGAGCTGAAAAAGCAAGAAAGAAGCCATTTCCAAAGAAAAGGAAAATTTAATCCGAAAGATTTATAAGTTTTAATTTTTTATAGATTAATATGATCAAGCTAAGATGCAAGGAGTGCAACTATCGTTTCACTCCAAAAAAGAGTGTGATGCCTAGAATATGCCCTTTCTGCGGTAAAGAAGGCACTCTGGAAAAAGTAAAGCCAATGCAGCAAATCATCGATGAAGTAGTGGATGATATGGAATCATAATTTGTCCAGCAATTTAATGTCTTCTGGGTTTGTAAAAAACTTTTCTTTTTTTAGCTCTTCAATTATAAAGATTTCTTTTTTGTCTTCAAGCTTTAATTCATTTAAATCATCATGAAATTTTTCAACATCTTTCATATCTCTGAAAACAGCCTCAACAAAAAAATCAAAAAAACCAATTATTCTTAAAACAGAGTTGATATTTTTGTTTTTTAATAAAAATTCTTTTAGGTTTTTTTTGTTTTTTGACTTAAGCAAGAAATTAATTTTCAGTGCAAATCCTATTTTGCTGAAATCAAGCAAGGAAGAATATTTTGATATTGTATTTTTTTCAAGCTTATTCACCTTTTCAAAAATAGTTGATATAGGGATTCCAGTTTCACGGCTTATCAATGCAAGGCTCTTCCTTGAATTTTCCCTTAAATGAGTTAAGATTAACAGTTCTCTTTTTGTAAGCATTGGAACACCAAAACTTAATAATAAAACAAGGTTTATATTGGTTTGCTAAAAAAAAATAACTAAATTTTCGCTAAATGCAAAAAATATTCAATTAATTATCTCCAGAACATTTGGATTGTCCATAAATGATTCTCTTTTTATGTCATCCACAATATAATGTACTTGCTTGTCAACTATGCTGAACCTTTGCTCTAAGATTTCAATGAAATCTTCCATATCCTTTATATGCTTAAAAATAACATCAACCATAAAGTCAAAGCCGTTGTTTACCTTAAACAAAGAATTTATGTTATGGTGTTTCATTAAATAATCTTTTAGCTCATCTCTTTTTTCCCTTTTAACCTTCAACATAAGGTTTGCTCTTGTGTTAAAGCCAATCTTTGAAAAATCCAGGAGGCTCGTATACTTTATTATCAAGTTATTTTCATTTGTTTTTATCTTGTCATATATTGTGGAAACAGGGATATGGGTCTTTTTGCTTAATCTTGTTAAGGTTTCCCTTGCATTCTGCCTCAGATAAGATATCACGATAAGATCCTTTTTTTCAACCATCTTTTACCTCCCGCTTTTTTATTTTTTTGTTATACATAAACAAATTCAGGGGTTTACTGAAATATAAAGGTTTTTTACAAAGAAAATTTGAATGTTTCAGAAAAAACCTGAAACATTTAAAAATATTGCAATTACAACAAATCTTTTCCTGAAACAGAAACTTTTATATATTTGTTAGTATTATAAAGTAGTTATGAAATCAACTGAATATGAGTTGCTTTTATTTTTCAAAAAAAATCCTGAAAAGGAATTCTCAACAACTGAAATATTGTCAGGTATGTTTACAGAAGAGTATCAGAATATAAAAAATATCTTCAATGACCAGTTTTCAAGCAAGGAAGATATTAATAATGCAAAAAGAAAAAAAGGCCAACTCCATAGAAAATTATTATACTATCTAAACAACCTTGTTGAGGATGAGATAATAAAGATAGTGAAGCAAGGCAATAAAGGCGAAAAGTATTTTGCTCTTGCCCTTGATGAAAATGAAGAGCTGATAATAAACAAGTCAAAAAGAAAGATAATAATATCTAAGCCAAGCATACCTGCAATGCCAATTGATGGTTATGAACAAAAAAATGTTGCATCAAAGTTTGAGCAGGCAACCTGGGTTGACCGCCTTAATTCTATAATCATAGAAACACCCAAATTCAAAGATATAAACGAACTTTACAGCACAATAAACAAATGTTTTTCAAATGTAAATGATGTTATTGGTCTTAATGACTTTGAGCATTTAATAAAAAACAGCGATATAAAAGAGCTTATGTCAGGAATAAGAAGGGTAAATTCTGACTGTATTGATTACGGCAAGAGAATAAGCTTTATAATCAACATAAAAAATATAGACAAGGAAAATGAACAGCTAATCTGCGAGTTTATAAGCGAGTATTGTGATATGAATTCAGATGGCCTTAATATAATCTTTAATATGGGAAGCAAGGAAATACAGGAAAAAAGCAGTGTTATTGAAGTGATATCAAGCAGATTCATATCATCAAGAAAACGAATGAACATCAAGAACAGTGATATATGCGAAGCCCCATACATCCTTGGAAGGGCAGGCCCATATAGTTTAAATGAAGAGGAATGGCTTTTATACAAAAGAGATTTTCAGAAAGAAAGTTATGGACTTGCATGCTCACAATCAACTATCTGCGTTGATGTTGAAAAATTCTTTATTGAGTATAAAAACATCTCAAATTTCAGGATTTTCATCAAAAACATTGTTAAATCCCTTCTTTCAACAAACTCTCTGCAAAGAAGAAGATCAGATGAATACTTCAGAGAAATACTAAAGATTGCCTTTCCAAACCTTATGCAGTTCTTTGCATTCAGCAGAAATTATATAAGATTTTGGAACTATGGATGGAAAAATCCCAATATCAACCAAAATTATGTTATAGAGCTCATTAAAAGCACTAAGGAAGAGGTTGACAACTTCTGTGTCTCAGAGGAAACAATATATAAGTCATGCGGAATGCCAACCCGGTTTAAGGTCGCTTTTTCATGTCTTTTCAAGAAAGCAAATGAAAGCTTTAGTGAAAGGCAGTTTAACAGGATAGAGGTAAGGAAGCTTGAAGACTTATACTCAAAAGAAATGAAAGAGCTGCTTTCTGTTAAGGAAGAAATTTTCAACGCATTTGACGGCGGGGATATAGCAAGGTTTTACAGGGTGGGGAAGCTTGACCCAAAAGATTCTCCAAGAGAGTTCAATATTATATTGAAAACATACAAGATTCCGTTTTTTTCATATGATTTTCACGGAATAAATGAGGCAGACTTAAAGCTGACAAGCTTTATAAGGTGAATAAAATGAAGATAAGCTCTGAAACAACAATAGGCGCATGGAAATCAAGCCTGATGCATATATTAAAGCATGGAATTGACTTTGTTGATGAAAACAACAGAGTTTGCAGAGAGGAGCTTAATTTTCTTATAGAGGTTGAGAATCCTGAAAAAGATATAAATAAGCCTGTTGAATCGCTTTACCGCTTTAAAAAATGGGTTTATCCATCTATAGAAGAGCTTGCTGAAGTTATAATGTCAAGAAAGACTGTTCATACATACTCTTATTCATACGGACCCAGGCTTTTTAATTTTCGCGGCAAGATAAATCAGGTAGATGACTTTTTAATTCCTCTTATGAAAAAAAACAGCTTTTCAAGAAGAGGCATTGTTACAATATGGGACCCTGAGCAAGACTCAAATGCCTATAAAAGAGAGATTCCTGCCCTGATAAGCATTGATTTCAAGATAAGAAATAAAAAGCTTAATGCAACAGCTGTTGTAAGAAGCAACGATTTGTTTTTTGGATGGCCTGCAAATATTTACCAGATATTTGTATTGCAGGAGTATATTGCAAAAAAGCTTGAATGCAAAATAGGATCGCTGGCAACTTTTTCAAACAGCGCGCATATCTTTAAAGACCAGTTTGAGGATATAAGAAAGATTATTGGAGAATAATGAAATAAAACCCAGTAAAAAATATCTATAAGCCATTACACATATATTTTTATATTTAATAACCATAATAAAGAGCATGCATTATAAAGAAGAAGCAAAAAAATTGGGTTATGTGTATTCTGAATTATTAAATAGAAATATTGTAAATAAACTTAAAGAAGAGAACAGAAATCTCAAACAAGAAAATAAAACATTAAGAAAACAGGCAACAATTGACGAACTTACAGGATTGCCAAATAAAGCACTTGCATTTGAGATACTAAAAAAAGAAATCTTCAAAAGCATGAGAGAAGAAAGCAATCTTTCAGTGAGTTATTTTGATATCAATAATTTTAAAAATATTAATGATAAATACGGCCATCATATAGGTGATAAGGTTATCAAATATTTTGGAAAAGAAGTGGAAAAAAGGCTAAGAAAGGTTGATACTTTATCAAGATTGCATGGTGATGAATTTCTCGCAATACTTCCTGATGCAGAGGAAAAAGCCGCCTATGATGTTTTAAGAAGGATTACAAATATTAAGCCATACGAAAATGAGATTCAACTAAGCGCCAGTTATGGTGTTGCACAATTCAATAAATCAGATTACAATAAAAAACCAATAGAAAATATTATTGAAAATCTTATTAAAAAAGCAGATGATAAGATGTATGAACATAAAAAATCAAAAAATACCAAAAATTAATAAATAACAAATAAAAACATGTTTTTATGGAGATTTTTAAAAAAGAGATAGAAAAAGCCCTTAAGCCTTATGCAAAAGGCGAAATGACTGTTGAAATACCTCCTGATTCTAAACTAGGTGATTATGCCTTTCCATGTTTTAATCTTGCAAAACAGCTAAGGAAAAGCCCTGCGGATATTGCAAAGGATTTATCATTAAAAATAAAGCCAAACAAATACATAAGAGAAATAAGGAATGTTGGCCCTTATGTAAATTTCTTTATTAACAATGATATCCTTAATGAGACTATATTAAATGAAATTTTAAAGAACAAGGAAAAATACGGCTTATGGCCAACTAAACACAAAAAGGTTGTTATTGAATTTCCTTCTCCAAATACAAACAAGCCATTGCATTTAGGGCATGCAAGAAACATGCTTATCGGTGAAAGCTTATCAAGAATTCTCGAGTTTGATGGTTACAAGGTATTTAGGGTTAATCTGAATAATGACCGCGGAGTCCACATATGCAAGTCAATGCTGGCCTATAAAAAATGGGGAGATTCAAAAACACCTGAGTCAGAAAATAAAAAATCAGATCATTTTGTAGGGGATTTCTATGTTCTTTACAGTAAAAAAGCAAAAGAAAATCCTGGGCTTGATAATGAGGCTCAGGAAATGCTGAAAAAATGGGAGAACAATGATAAGGAGACAGTTGAACTCTGGAAAAAGATGAACAATTGGGCAATTAAAGGGTTCAATGAAACTTACAATATGTTTGGAATAAAGCATGACAAGACATACAATGAAAGCGAGCATTACGATGATGCAAAAAAGATAGTTCTTGATAATTTTAAAAAAGGAATATTCAAAAAAGACGAAGAAGGAAATATTTATGTTGAGCTTGAAAAATATAGCCTTCCGAATAAGATACTTTTAAGGGCAGACGGCACAAGTGTTTACATGACACAGGATATCATGCTTGCGAAGATAAAATACAATGATTTCAAGATGGATAAATCCATTTTTGTTGTTGGCTCAGAGCAGAAGCTGCACTTTAATCAATTGTTTAAGATCCTTGAACTAATTGGATTTAAAAATTTTGATGGATGCTATCACTTGGCTTATGGAATGATTTCATTGCCTGAGGGAAAGATGAAGTCAAGGGAAGGCACTGTTGTTGATGCAGATGATATAGTTGAAGATATGATAAGCCTTGCAAAACAAGAGATTGAAAAAAGGCATGATATAAATAAAAAAGAGATTGAAGAAAGGGCAAAGACAATCGGACTTGGGGCATTGAATTTCTTTGTTCTTAAATATGATGCTCTTAAAGATTTTGTTTTCAATCCAAAAGAGTCAATATCATTTGAGGGTGAGACAGGCCCTTACATACAGTATGCCCATGCAAGGATATGCAGCATATTAAGAAAAGCAGGAAAACAAGCAAAAGATATAGACCTTTCATTATTAAACAAAAAAGAAGAGAAAGATATAATAAAATTACTGGGCAGTTTTCCTGAGGTTATTGATAGTGCAGCTTCTGGATATAAGCCTTCTTTAATTGCAAGATACCTTCTTGATTTATCTCAGTTATTTAACGAATTCTACCACAAGCATCAGATTATTAAGGCAGATGAAAAAACAAGAGATGCAAGGCTTGCATTGATAAAATCAATAAAATATGTTGTTGAGAACGGACTTAATCTCCTTGGAATAGATGCTCCTGAAAAGATGTAGCAGCGTAAATTATAAATATAAGCTGCTGGCTTTATTAAATATGGAAAAGACAGTGTTGACTCCTGAAGAAAGCAGATTTCTTATCCCGCATTGGTATGAACTCGATGATGAAAAACTAAAAAAATTAAATTTTGTTAAAACAAGAAAAAGCAATTTTCTAGGTAAGGAAAATTATAGGGTTATGTCAACTACAGGGATATTGGTAACACCTATTGAAATAAAAGGCAAAGATTTTCTTTATATCCTTAATGGAAAGCATAGGGCTTTTGTCTCTGCAAGATCTGGATTAAATCTTGAAGCATATGTTGTTTCTGATGAGCACGACATATTGTATCATACTCCAAGAAAAAGTTTTGGCAGTGAAGACCCTGAAAAACTAATACTTTCTGATACTTTAATTTATAATATTGATAATAAAAATCTAAATCTCTCAGATGGACTTAAAAGTGTTCTTAATGCTTATGTAAACATGAATAAATATATTGATAAATGCAGGGAAAACAACATATGTTTCATAAAAGATTTTTTCAAAAATAACGATAAATTTATATATTAGTTACTACTATATAATACTAAATAAATGTGATAAGATGAACAAAGAAGATAAATATAACGGAATGTATCCTAAGAGCAAAAAAAGAATAATTAAAGAAATTAAAGAAAGAATCTCAAGAAAGATAGGCTCAAATTTAGTAATTGGAACACTTGCTGTTTATTTCAAAACAATAGATCAGATTCCTGGATATTACAAACCTAATGAAAAGTGTGTCATACCTGGCTTTATTTCAGAAGGAAAAAATTTTTTCCCTGATTTAGGAATAAAATATGTTGAAAATTCATTAGAACTATCTTATAATGGACCTCATCTGTATAGTCGTTCAGATGTTAAAGAAATATCCAGGGCATGGCAGGGATTTTGGATAGATCCAGAGATTACAGCAAAGTCATTATTTGGTTTTCTCAAAATAGATAAAAAAGAACATATCCTTTCCAAAGAAAAATATGAAGGGAAAGAATATTATTGCCTTTGTGGAAAACCTATTAAACTGAAACATAATGAAAATTTAGATGATTGTGATGAAAAGAAACTTTATGATAATTTCGTTGAAGAAACAGGAGATTATATCCACAACTTATTTCAATACTCAAAAAGAGACAGGATAAACCAAACTTTAGATAACAGCAGTGAAAAACCCTCTGCTTTTGATATTTCTAGTAACCCCTTTATGGGTTCTATTGAAAGAATAATATTATCAAAAAATGACGATTCGAAAAAAATTGTGCTTAATTTTGGGACATATGAAATTCTTTGTTGTTGTAACGGACATAAAAAAATGGAGGATAAGATTAATGAAATATCAAATAAAGTTAATTTACACTTTAAAAGTACTGGAAAAAGCCCTTATAATATTAAAATAGAAAACAAAGGTTTTGAACAAGATGAATTCAATTCAATAAAAGAATATTTTATTAGGCAATTAGATTATTAATTTACCAGATGATTATCGCAATCATTATCAGTATTAATCCAATCATTATGGATGCATATGCTGCCAATTCATCCATGGGAATTTTTGATAATTTCTTTGTCATGCCCTGTTTTTCTTTTTTAGAATTTCCAGAAGACCCAGATATTCCTCTCATTAGGGTTGACTGTTGGCCTGTAGATGATTTTGCTGGAAAAGCTGTAGAAGGCCTGTTTAAATTTGGCTGGGGTCTCATAACGCCTCTTTGTCCCGGCATTCCTGGCCTTAGTTGATTGCTTTGCTGATAGAAAGTAGGTTTGTTCGGCTGTTTTTGGCTTTTCTCAAAAACAGGATATACTTTTTTTCCAACCTTGATTTTCATTTAAACACCTTCCTTTTATTAAACATTTTTTTCTGTATTTATAAAATTTTCTTTTTTAATTAAAAACCTTTTTATATTAATGTCTATTTTGAAAATCAATGGCTGAGAACTTAAACTTTAAATCAACAAGGGAAATCAAGGTTTCTGAGAAGATTATAGAGCAGGTTGTTGGACAGGATGAGGCTGTTAATGTTATAAAAAAAGCAGCTAACCAAGGAAGGCATGTTCTTTTGATAGGTGATCCTGGAACAGGGAAATCAATGCTTGGAATGGCTCTTGCAGAGCTTTTGCCAAAGGAAAAGCTTGTCGATGTTGTTTCATTTCCTAATCCAAATGACGAGAACCAGCCTTTAATAAGGGTAATGCCAGGAGGCAAGGGGAGAGAGCTTGTTTCAAGGTCAAGGATTGAAAGCACAGATATTTTCAAAAGCCAAAACATAGTTTTGTTTATACTTGTGATTATATCGATGATAATGCCCTGGTGGGTAAGGTCTCAATATAATTCAGACATAATGTTTGCAGCGTTCTTCCTTGGCGGAATGGCATTTTTAGTTGCCTTTGTTATCTTCATGAATCTTGGAAAAAAGATGAACCCCAAGATTAGTGTTCCAAAGGTTATTGTTGATAATTTTAAAAAGAACCAATCCCCCTTTTTTGACGCAACAGGAGCTCATGCAGGCGCTTTATTAGGGGATGTTTTGCATGACCCTTTCCAAAGCGGCGGATTAGGAACACCCCCTCATGAAAGGGTTGTTGCAGGAATGATACACAAGGCAAATATGGGTGTTTTATTTATAGACGAGATTGCAACATTGCAGCCGGCAACACAACAAGATCTTTTAACATCTTTACAGGAAGGTAAATATCCTATAACTGGCCAAAGCGAGCGGAGCGCAGGCGCTATGGTCAGAACAGAGCCAGTTCCATGTAAGTTTATTCTTGTAGCAGCAGGAAACCTTGAAACGTTAAAGCATATGCATCCAGCTTTGAGGTCGAGAATAAGAGGCTATGGGTATGAAGTGTTTATGAAAAAGACTATGGAGGATAATCCTGAAAATCGTAAAAGAATTGCTATTTTCGTTGCCCAAGAGGTTTCAAAAGATAAGAAAATACCTCATTTCAGCTCAGAGGCAGTTGAAGCAATTGTTGAAGAAGCGAGAAAAATGGCCAACAGGAAAGGGCATTTAACCTTAAGGCTAAGGGAGCTTGGGGGCCTTATAAGGGCTGCAGGCGATCTTGCAAAAGAAGAGAAGTCAAAGCTTGTAATGAAAAATCATGTTAAAAATGCAAAGAGAATAGCAAGGACTCTTGAGAAACAGATTGCAGATAAATTCATTGAGCAAAAAAAGGAATATGAGGTTATAGTCACAAGTGGAA
>JAQTRH010000098.1 GCA_028711925.1 Candidatus Nanoarchaeia archaeon
TATTTTGACTTTATCGCCATCAATAATAATCCTGTCATGGTATTTTTCCATCTTGTTTTTTATGAAATTGCTGAATGTCTGCTCTTCTGCATCAAATGGCCTTGCTGTCACAAAATAAAAATAATAAAGTTTCTCTAATTTATTAAAAAACTGTAATGCATTAGGCAGTAATTTTAAATTTAAGTATCTCTTTTTTTTTACCATTTGATGAAAAAGCTCATCAACTTGATATCCATCCAAAGGAGTGCATTTTTCATAATCAAAATCAGTTATATCCTCTTCAGTTAAAGGCCTCTCCAGAACTTTTTTGTAATAATGGTTAGGGTAACAATACATTTCATTGGCCAATTTCAAAATTTCCGGGTTTGTATCTGTAACGCAGTTATCAACGTCTATGCCAAAGATTATTTTTCGGTTGTTAAAAACCTTAAGAATCTCTTCTAAGGATTTTGTGGTTGATTCCATGATTGCCATAATATTTTTCTAACAAAACAGGTTATATAAATATTGTTTTATTGAAAAATAATCTTTACACTGTCTTGATATAGAACTCAATGACAACGAAGAGGATGTAAAGCATGATTAAGGATATGCCTTCCTTGATATACAACTTGTTGCCGCTTTCAACAAATGTTGCAAACAGGAACGCAATTACAACCATAAATATTGCGCTTGTAGAGAACAATAGGATGTTTGAAGTGATTGGATGGATAATAGAAACAACACCCAAAACTAGTGTGGAATTAACAACCACAGAACCTATTGAGTTTCCCAAAGCCATATCCGGATGCCCTTTCATTGCAGCCCTGCTTCCGAATGTAAGCTCGGGCAGGGTTGTTCCTATTGATAAAATAAACAATCCAACAATAATTGGAGGTAATTCTAGGTAAACAGATAATTCTGTTGCAGAATCCACAACAAACTTTGCACTTAAAAACAGCAAAGCAAGACTCAAAACAAAAAAGATTGTTGTAAAGACAATATCCTTTCTTTTGATGCCATCCTCAACCTCCTTTTTAAATGACTTTCTTTGTTTTAAGACTCTCCTTGCATAAATTGCAAAAACAAATAATAGAATAACCCCATCAACCCTTGACAAAGATCTGCCAATCACCATCAATACCATTGGAAGAGCAGCAATAAAAACCATATAAAGTGCATCTGTTCTTGTTTTTTTGCTTTCAATTTTTATTCCCCTGCTAAGAAGCACTGTAATGCCAACAACCAATGTGAGGTTTATTATATTTGCACCAATAACATTCCCAAGAGATAATGCAGAATTCTTTGCAAATGCCGAGGTTATTCCCACAAATAATTCAGGAACAGATGTTGCAAAAGCCATTATTATAAACCCAACAACAAACTCGCTTAATCTTAGAAATGCAGCTATCTTTGTGAGGCTTTTAACAAGCCAGTTTCCGCTTTGAATCAAGAAAAAACATGATGCCAAAAATATCGCAAGATTGACCCATATCAAAATTCATCAACTCCTACTTTATTTTTGAAAAGCTTTACAATCTCAACTATAACAAAAACACTGCTTGACACTAAAACAACATAAACCCATTCAATAGCTGATAAAGGAACTACACTGAAGAATTTTGAAAGGCCTGTGTGTACAACCAAAATCTGTAAAACAACAGATAATGCTATCGCCCCAACCAAATAAAGATTTGAAAAAACCCCTACCTTAAAGAGCGAGTTTTTCTCTGAGCGGCAATTAAGCACATTAAACATCTGGAACATCATCAAAGTGCAGAATACCATTGTTCTTGCATAAGTTAAATTTTCCTTGTAAAGATTGAAAACAAAAAGTGTGCCTATGCACATTATTATGCCCACATATGACATTCTTAAAATTATATTCCTTGAAAATATAGAGCTGTTCTTTTTTCTTGGTTTTCTTTCCATTATTCCTTGCTCTTTTGGGTCAATCCCAAGGGCAAGTGCAGGAAATCCGTCTGTAATAAGGTTAATCCACAAAAGGTGTACTGCAACAAGAGGGAGTGGAAAACCAATGACCATTGCCATAAATATCACAAGTATTTCTCCTAAGTTAGATGATAAAAGGTACTCAACAAACTTTTTTATGTTGTCATAAATTCCCCTGCCCTCTTCAATAGCATTTACTATTGAGGCAAAGTTATCATCTGTTAAAATCATATCTGATGCCTCTTTTGAGACATCAGTTCCGGTTATTCCCATTGCTATACCGATGTCTGCCTTCTTTAATGCAGGGGCGTCATTTACACCGTCGCCAGTCATTGCGACAACATTGCCCTGCTTTTTCAGTGAATCAACTATTCCGATTTTGTCTTTTGGCGAGATTCTTGCAAACACACTTACTTTATTAACAATCTGGTCGAGTTTTGAATGTGAAATGCCCATAAGCTCTTTTCCTGTAACAACCTCTTCATTTTCCTCTATAAGACCTATCTGTATAGCTATTGCTTTGGCTGTTGTTCTTTGATCGCCTGTTAACATCATGACCCTTATTCCTGCCCTCCTGCACAATGCTATTGCCTGTTTTATCTCGGGCCTTGGAGGGTCTATCATTCCAGTAAAACCAACAAAAACAAGATTTCTTTCTATGTCTTTTTCCGAGTATTTTATGTTAGAAGAAAGCTCTCTGTATGCCATTCCAAGAACCCTTAATGCCCTTGATGCCATATCCCTGTTTTTCTCAAGAAATTCATCTTTCTTCTTTTTGTCAAGCTTTTTTATTTTTCCGTTTTCATAATAGTGGGAGCATTTTTCAATTATTATTTTCGGGGCTCCCTTGGAGAATGCAAATTTTTTTCCTTTATGGCCATTTATGGTGGTCATCATCTTCCTTTCAGAGTCAAAAGGGATTTCATGCAATCTTGGATAATCATGCTCAAGATTTTCTCTTGACATCTCTGCTTTTGAAGCACAGACAAGCAATGCAGTTTCAGTTGGGTCTCCGAAAGTGCTGTCTTCATGAACTGTTGAATTGTTGCATAAAGTTGATATCCTAAGAAGAAATTCATAATCTTCAGAATTGGTGTCAACAAAGATTCCTTTTTTTGAATACCCCTGGCCTGTAACTTCTATTATCTTATTGTTTGCAAAAATCTCTTTAACAGTCATTTCATCTTTTGTTAACGTGCCGGTTTTGTCTGTGCATATAACGTTTGTACAGCCCAATGTTTCAACAGAATGAAGTTTTCTCATCAAGGCATTTTTTTTAACAAGCCTTGTAACCCCTAAAGTTAAGGTAATAGTAACAACCGCAGGCAATCCCTCTGGTATTGCTGCAACTGCCAAGGCAATAGCATTGATAAACATTTCAAGCAAGGGATTTCCCCTTAATATTCCTAAACCAAATATTACAATGCAGATTAATAAAGCTGCAATTCCAAGCCATTTTCCAAGGTTGCCGAATGTCTTTTGCAAAGGCGTTATTTCCTCTTTTTCTGACTGCATCATC
>JAQTRH010000099.1 GCA_028711925.1 Candidatus Nanoarchaeia archaeon
TTTCTTTAGCTTGGCAAGTGTTTCCTCAAGCTTTTCAACAGCTATATCCGCTTCTTTTTTACTCTTCACTCCTGTACATACAATTTTTCCGTTTGAGAAAAGCAAAAAGCTTGCCTTTGGATCTTTTATTTTGTAAACTAATCCAGGGAACTGCTCAGGCTCGTATTCAACATTTCTTAGCTTCATAACCAAATCATTTAAGTTTAATGCAAAGCCTAGAGCTCCTGATGCCACCATATTCTGGACATGTATCTCTGGCTCAATATCTATTTTTACCTTTACTTTTTCAAGGAGCTTCATTATCTTGTGTATAGCCTCTTTTACCTCTTTCATTGTTTTGGCTCCTGTGCATACAACACGGCCTGTTGTGAAGAGAAGCGCAGAAGATTTTGGGTTTTTCAGTCTTATAACCAGTCCAGGAAACTGCTCTGGATTATATTCTGTGCCCGGTATTGAAGATGCTATCTTCTCAAGGTTTAAAGGATGCTTGAACTCTGTAGATATAACCATATTGACAATTCTTATTCCTTTTGCCATTTTTACCCCCATGGCCTTTTTAAAGGCCTTTTTAAATGAATACAACCTTTACTCATATAAATCTTTCGGTTTTTAAAGAAAATTTTAAATACTCATCAACTTGTTGTTTTTACTATGAAATCTAAAACACCAAAAATAGGTCTTGCACTAGGAGGAGGAGGCGCAAGAGGAATATCTCATATAGGTGTTTTAAAAGTTCTAATTAAAAACAAGATTCCTGTTGATTTTATCGCTGGGGCAAGCGCAGGCGCTTTAGTGGGAGCATACTATGCTTTGAATAATGAAATTTCAGGATTTGAGAAGATAAGCTATGAAATCAGCAAAAAAAGGATAATAAATTTTATTGACCCTATTAACCCGAAAAAAGCGCTTATAAAAGGAGATAAGATAAAAAATGAGATATCAAAATCATTTGAAAATAGAAGCTTTAAAGATGTTAAAATACCTCTTACAATAGTTGCAACTGATTTAGAAAGCGGAAAGGAAATTCATATTAAAAAAGGGGATTTGTCTGATGCTGTGAGAGCAAGCGTAAGTGTTCCCGGAATTTTCTATCCAGTTAAGATAAAAAATAAATGGCTTATAGATGGGGCTTTGATAAATCCAACTCCTGTTGATGTTGTGAAAAAAATGGGGGCTGATATTGTAATTGCAGTTGACTTGACAACAAGCGAGGAAGTTAAAATCAAAGAGCCGAATATGGTTAATACGCTTATGCAGTCATTTTACATTTTAAGGTCAGAGCTTACAAGATTAAATCTGCATTCTGTGAAAAACCAAGTTGTGATAAGACCTGTTACAAGAAGCCTTTCTGACAAGGCAGACGGCTTTAAGTTCAGGCAGGTGAAACATTTTATAGAAGAAGGAGAAAAAGCTGCTGAGAAGGCCATTCCAGAAATAAGAAAAAAAATAAGGAAATTTTTTAGTAATCAATAATCCTAAATCTCTTGCTATCTACTTTTAAGAAAAGATAGATTTGGTTGCTTAATATAGGTTGCTAAAACCAATACTCCGAAGACACCAATAAACATCCATAATGGATTATCCCCGAATTCTATATTATTAACTTTATGAAAAGTTTGTGTAGATGCGATTAAAAACAGTCCTAAAAAAAGCATCCAAATCTCATTTTTCCATTTTTTGAAACAGGATTTGTAATAAACGCACATTTCAAGACGTTTCTTAGGTGTAGAATAAAATACAAGATACGAGATGATAGCAATTAAGGCTATTACAAAAGCAGATATCTTGTCAATGTAAAAAAATAAATAAATCACAAAGAAGAGGACTATTAAATACGAAATTGTAGTATTAATAGAAATAATTTTTAATATCTTTTTGTCTTCTTTTGTCTCTTGTTTTTGTTCATCGAACTGTTGTTTCATCTAATTTCACTTATTTTTTTCAATCACAGACACTATTGCAAGGCCGATGAATCCTGCTCCTAGGCCAATGAAAAGCCATGCAGGAAGATTGCCATACATAAATCCGATACCCATTCCAATGAAAAGACCTACGGGAATCATTAATCCGCCAATACCCTCTTTTTTCTTGGTATCTTTTTTTAGTTCAGAATTTGATTTGTTTTTGGCCATAATAACACCTCTTTACTGCGATCTTAATTATATTCATATTTAAATCTTTCTTTAATTCCCTACTCGAAATAAGAAAAAAATAAAGGATTTTTCTTAATTTATTCTTTAAACAAGAATATTGGATGAAACCACCATATCCCTAAGATTAATACTGCTACAATTATATAAAAAAAAGATAAACCATCTTTTTGAGAAAAGTGAGATAGAGTAAGAAATAATAATGCTAAAAAAGGCATCGAAATAGTTTTTAGTCTTTTCATTCTTAATTTTCTATGAAATTCATCAACTTCCAAAAGCCTTTTATTCGTAACAAAATAGATTACTACAATTATACAAATAACCAAAATTAAAATTATTACTTTTATTGGTGGAGGGTCACCTCCTACTAAAATATCAATTTTGTATCTAAAGCAAAGAAATAAAATTGCAACTAAAATTACAAATAAAATCATTATAAAATCTTTTTTTAGTTCAGAATTTGTTTTCTTTTTGGCCATAATAACACCTCTTTGCTGTAATCTTAATTATATTTATATTTAAATCTTTCTTAAACAAATTTTTTAGAAAAATTTGATAAAAACATACGCGATTCCTAGCCTTCGGCCGGAATCCCATAAAAGCCTCGAGAGGGAGCCAGCACAGATTTTTTAGAAAAATCTGGTAAAAATACAGGCGACATTCAGCTAACGCTGAAGTCCCCTAAAAGCCTCGAGAGGGAGTTGCACCCCCGACCTGCAGATTACGAATCT
The DNA here is from genome assembly GCA_028711925.1 of Candidatus Nanoarchaeia archaeon. Taxonomy (GTDB): domain Archaea; phylum Nanobdellota; class Nanobdellia; order Woesearchaeales; family CG1-02-33-12; genus M55A3. The sequence goes on from JAQTRH010000099.1 coordinate 2,882, forward strand.
GCTGCTCTGCTAACTAAGCTACCGAGGCATTATATATTTTTGAGAAGCTCTTCCTTGCTTGGAAACTTTTTCTGGCACTCAAAGCATATTGAATGCTTTTTGCCTTTTTCATCCTTAACATAAGTTCCAATTATCTTCTTCAAAAACGTTTCATCAATCCTTTTTTTGCATATTTCGCATTTCATAAACTAAAGATTAAATTATTGCTTTATAAATGTTTTCAGCAAAACAAAAAGATATAAATAGTTTCAATAATTCCAATTCTCATAAAAAGATGGTAGATATAAGAATCCATGGAAGGGGTGGCCAGGGAGCGGTTACAACAGGCCAGATAATGGCGATAGCTGCTTTTGACGATGGCAAGCAAAGCCAGACCTTCCCTATGTTTGGGGTTGAGAGGGCAGGAGCGCCTGTACAGGCATTTGCAAGAATTTCTGATGAAAAAATAAATATAAGAAGCCAGATATATCATCCTGATGTTGTTGTTGTTCTTGATTCCTCCTTGCTTGAATCAGTTGATGTTACATCAGGATTAAATGACAATGGAAAGATAAT
>JAQTRH010000100.1 GCA_028711925.1 Candidatus Nanoarchaeia archaeon
TCCTCCTCATTAACGCAAAAGCCATGATTCCTGCAACCATTCCTGCGCCAAATGCAATTCCAACTGACTGCAGAGGATAATCCTCTATCTTGTTCTCAATCTTTTTTTCTGCTTCAATTGCTCTCTGCTTTACCCTGTTTCCGAAATTTCTTTCAATGTCTCCTATCTGGTCTTTTATCTCAATAAGGCTTCTTTTCAAGCCCTCAATATCTCCTTCGTTTCTTCTTGCCATATTTCCCCCTCCTAAATAATTTTTTATAGATAAATATCAACTAACATTCTCTTTGTCCTGGGATCTATTCATTGTTGGATTTTTATTCCTCAGTTTCATAATTATGATCAACTTTCCTGCAATATGGGCATATGACAGAAAAGCCCTTTACTTCAACATCTTCTGGTAATATCTTTTTACAGTGCGGGCATCTTTTCATAGATAAAAAAAGATAAGTAAATATAAAAGTGTTTTCTGGTAAAATACAACAAGATTAATAAAAAAAATTGTAATTATTTTTTAATATCTTCTATAGACTCTTTGAAATGGGTGCATCCCTTTTCAAGCGCGTGGTAAACAAGGTTTATGCTGTTATTTACTATCATATTCTTAACAGAGGTGTTATATGACCACGTTATTCTCATCTTCCCTGCAAGCTCTGACTCCATTTTTTTTGTAAGTTTTTCCTGGGCTTCAATTGACTTGAAGCCAAATACGAGGAGATAAGAAATATCCTCTGTCGGTATCCTGAATGCCATGAAAAGAAAGGGTATTTTGCATAGCTTATCTTCTATTTCTATTTCTGACATTTTTTTCCATAATGAAGGAAGGACTTTAATTGCTGCAAAATAGAACATCTTTATTCCAAGCTTATCAAAATCTATGATGGGCATATATCCTTTTATTACTCCTAGATTTTCAAGGCGTTTTCTTATCTGGAATACTGCCTGCTGGGAAACCTTCATCTCTTTTGACATTTCTGTGTCAGAAACCCTGCCTTGTTCAATAATCTTTCTTAAAACCTCTTTCTCATTGTTGGTTAACTTGAATTTATTGTTCATAAAGCATAGAAAGGATAATATGTATAAATAAATTCCTATAAATTTTCAGATAAATTTTTTAATAAAATCCTTATTTTTTGTTTTTTTGGTCAAAAATGGGCTCCTCTGCTGTTTATTTTAATGTTTCCGTTTTCCATTCCTCAAACAGAGCCTTCTTTTCTCGTTTTCAGAATGATTATATCCGAAAGAAGCATCTTTTCCAATATCCTTTTCCCTAAGAAGTTTTTTTTATCTTATGTTTATGAATAAGAATTTATAACCTTGGGAAACAAAAATACAACAGTGATGTGTTTAGGATTATGTTTATTTTATATCTTCTCATACCAAGATACAAGACTAAATTGTTAATCTGTTGAACTGTTGTATCCTTCCATAAACGCTGATTCAGATAAGCTTATTTCATCATCCTCGCATAAGTCTTCACAGTTAGCATAAACATCCATTATTTCTTCATCCTCAATTTTAATCACCTCTTTTTTATTTATTTACCAAAACGCCAACTATTTATAGCATAATATAAAGTTGAGGTTTCAATAAATAAAGGTTCAATTTTTTACACAGTAATTTCATCATATACATGTAACTGTAAATCTTCTATCTCCCATGGAGAAAGCGCATCCACATCATCTGGATGAATTAATCTCCCCTTTTTATCCTCATATAAAATTCCAATCACCCCCAATACTTGGAATATATGGATTTTCATGAAAACTGTAAGTGAGATCCCCTTCTGTCTCAACCCCCTATTGGGAAGAATTTTTGTACGGTCCTCTTTCTGTTGCAATAATTAGGAAAGCAGATAATTATAAAAAGGTTTTCTAGTAAAAAACAAGATTATTTTAAATTAAATTTGTAAATTACCTATGCTTTCCCCCTTTATACTCCTCGAGAAAAATAGTATCATTAGAAAGCTTGCTTATTCCATCTAAATCAATTAATCTTACAAGTAAAGGGCCTAAAGAAAAAAGCAAAACCACTATTATAATTTTTGTGTAGTCATTCATAAAAAAACTTATTAATAAAGCATTAATTAATCTTTTGTTTTTCTTTGTTGATTATTTCCTGTATTAAATCTCTGTATTTTTTATTCTCAACCTGGCTTTCCGGAGAGATTTTATTTAATAATGCAATATATTCTACTTCAAAACCTTTCCTGTTTTCATATACCACATATAAAGGTCAAGCTCTGCAGAAGTCATATTAAGTTTTTTTGCAAGGCCATTAAAAATATCCTCAATCTCAATGTATTTTTTCCTTGTGATTGACTTTGGAATTTCTTTTATTAAATTATTTTCTTTCATAACCTTAAGAATGTGCCTGTCTATTATTGCAATATTCTTATAGCCAACATTTCTCATAAAATGGCTTGCCTCCTTAAAACCAAGGCCCTTTATATTGTCAGCAAGCCATTGCCTTGCCTTTTTCTCTCCTTCTTTATTTGTTAGACTAATTATCTTGTCCTTTATATCAATATGCTCTCTTGCACATATAATATATTTTGCCTTGTTGTTGTGAAAGCGGTGCTTGTTTTTTCTTATTGTTTCTTTTATTGAATCATGAGAATATTCGCAAAAGCCCTTTGATTTTAATTCATCCTGAATTTTAAGCCCTGTAACTGCCTTGGAATTTGCAGTTAAAATACAGAAGCAAAGCTCTGAAAACCACTCTTTTGTGTTTTTATCTTTAAAGCTTTCAAATTCTTTTAGCCTTTTGTCTACAGTTTTCCTCAATTTAGAATTTTTTAAGTTTTTTATTTCATCAATTAATTTCATGTTAAGAAAAATAAAAAAATCAGTTAACCCAAAGCCCATGCACATTGCAGAGTATTCTTGCCTTAAGCTTGCTTGCGTCTGAAAGGCAGAACTCAGCTTCCGGCTTGTCTCCGGGCTTCAGTCTTTTTCCAACCACAACATCACCATCCTTGATAACCTGTATTAATTCAATGTAATGCTTTTCTTCCATTGGATGAGGTATTGACCCGACTTTTACCTTTATTCCGCCTTCTGTTGTTTCTATAACAGGAACATGTTTCTCTTTTCCTTCCTGTCCTTCTGTGTGCTCTTCAAGAAGATTCATGGGCTGTCCGCAGCACACTAACTCACCAACACCATTCTCAATAACAGAAACAAGGTTTCCGCAGATTTCGCATTTATACATCTGACCAATTTCAGTCATATTACCACCCCAAATAAAATAATAATAAAGAAATATAAAAACCTATTCTTTTTCAATTTTCTCAAGCTCTTTCTCTATTGCAGGCTTGTCAAACCCAACTATTATCCTGCCATTTATCTCTATCTGAGGAACTCCCATCTGTCCTGATTTTGAGATC
>JAQTRH010000017.1 GCA_028711925.1 Candidatus Nanoarchaeia archaeon
ATTGATGGCGATAAAGTCAAAATAGCGAAAGACAAAAGAATAACTCACTTTATTGAAGACAGAGAGGAAACAGCTTTAAGCCTGGCTGAAAATAATATCAAGGTTTATTTATTTGATTATAGATGGAACAGCCAAAAAGACAAAGAAATAGTTAAAAAAATTAATAATCACCCAAACATTCAAAGAATCAAAAGGATTGATGACAATAAAAAAGATTACTGGCTTGAAATAGAAAAAAAATTAATCAATATTTAATTAACACTTTAAGAATTATACATTCTTTATGTGCTCTTTAAAATCATGGGCCAAAGCATTGAACTTAAAGTCAATATTTTTTACTTTTTCTTTTATGGTTGACAAATCACTGCTTAAGGCAATAATCTTAAACAAAATCCCTGATGTAAGAGTGATTAATATACTGAACTCTGTTGGGCTTCCTCCAATCAACTTCCAGATTATAAATATAACTCCAAGAACTATCAAAATCCATGCAATCAAATTAGCTAGGTTATTTGCTTTCATGTGAAACCTCTTCCTGAAACTATTAAGTATATTATTACTATTATTAATATAATACCAACAGCCCAATAAAGAATCTTTTCTATATCCATTATTTATTATGATAGCAATCATTATTTATAAATCTTTATGAAATTTTTTCGAAATATTTCTAATTTTCACCAATATTTAAATACAAACAATACTTTTCTTGTTTTATGGACAGTTATGAAAAAAAATATTATGATGAAATTTTGAAAGAGCTGAAAAAGAAAAAGCTCTCAAAACAGGATATTTCCAAGCTTAAGATAAAGCTATGCAGGAAATACCACATAAACATACCTACAGACATAAATATCTTGCTGAAAGCAGATGTGAAGGACAGGCAAATTTTAAAGCACCTTATAACAAAGCCAACGAGAACTATATCCGGTGTTGCTGTTTGCGCTATCATGACCAAGCCGTTTAAATGCCCTCATGGAAAGTGTGCAATCTGCCCGGGCGGGCCGTCATCTTTTTTCGGGGATATTCCCCAGAGCTACACAGGAAAAGAGCCGGCAACAAGAAGAGGGCTAAGAAATAATTTTGACCCTTATCTTCAGGTTATGAACAGGTTAGAGCAGTATGTTATGATAGGCCAGATTCCTGAAAAAATAGAGCTCATAATAATGGGGGGAACATTTCCTTCATTTGAGATAAAATACCAGGATGATTTCATAAAATACGCATTAAAGGCAATGAATGATTTTTCGTCTTATTTCTTCAAAAAAAATGAACTTAACCTTGAAAGATTTAAAAAGTTCTTTGAAATGCCCGGCAATTTTCAGGATGATAAAAGGGTTAAGAGAATTCAAGGAAAATTAACTAAATTGAAAAACAAAACAAAAACAAATCTTGAAAAAGAGCAGAAGAAAAATGAAAAATCAAAGATAAGATGCGTTGGATTGACGATTGAAACAAGGCCTGACTATGCAAAAATAAAACATGCAAACCAGATGCTTAAGCTGGGAGCAACAAGGGTTGAGCTTGGGGTTCAAAGCACTTATGATGATGTTCTTGAAAAAATTGAAAGGGGCCATTCTGTAAAAGATTCAGTAATTGCAACTAAAATCCTTAAAAATCTTGGATTCAAGATAAACTATCATATGATGCTTGGATTGCCTGGATCAACTGAAAAAAAGGATATCAATTCATTTAAAAAATTGTTTGAAAACAGTGATTTTAAGCCAGATATGCTTAAGATTTATCCGTGCATGGTTTTAAAGGGAACAAAAATATATGACTGGTGGAAAAACAAAAAATACAAACCAATAACCACAGAAAAAGCAGTTGACATAATAACAGAAATAAAAAAATTCATTCCAAATTATGTAAGGATAATGAGGGTTCAGAGAGATATACCCACTCAAATTACAGAGGCAGGAGTTGACAGGAATAACCTAAGGCAGTATGTTGAAAAAAAGTTAAAAGAAAAGAATATAAAATGCAGTTGCATACGCTGCAGAGAAGTTGGACACAAAATAAAAAATGAAAAAATAAAAGTTAATTTAAAAGATATAAAATTAAATGTTGTTGAATATGAAGCAAGCAATGGAAAGGAATTTTTCATAAGCTTTGATGATATGAAAAATGATGCATTAATTGGCTTTTGCAGATTAAGGTTTAATGATGAAAGCCTGAGAAAAGAGATACCAAAACAAAGCGCAATAATAAGAGAGCTTCATGTTTTTGGCTCTGCTGTTGAAATCGGGAAAAAAGGCAAGATCCAGCATGCTGGCTATGGAAAAAAACTCTTGAAAAAAGCAGAGCAGATAGCCTCAAAAAATAAAAAAAATAAGATGGTTGTAATCTCGGGAATAGGTGTTAGGGATTATTACCGCAGGTTAGGATATAAAAAGCAGGGGCCTTATATGGTTAAAACATTAAAATGACAAGAATACCCGGAACTGAAGATATTGAGATAAAGAAAAGTTTTGAAGAGAGGTATAAAAGTTTGTTGGGCATGGATTATGAAAATTTTATAGAAGCATCTTTGTCATTTATGAGAAAAAGCATAAGGGTTAATACATTAAAGATTTCTGTTGAAAATTTAAAGAAAAGGCTTGATAAAGAGTGGGAGTTAACTGAAATTCCATGGTGTGAAGAGGGATTTTTTATTGAGCACAGAAAACAAGAGAGAAGAGATATTGGAAATTTAATTGAGCACAGCCTTGGTTATTTTTATGTGCAGGAGGCAGCATCAATGATTCCGCCTGTTGTTCTCGAAGCAAAGCCATATGATGCTGTTTTAGATATGTGCTCTGCCCCTGGTTCAAAAACAACACAGCTTGCTGCAATGATGAAAAACAAGGGAGCCATAGTCTCAAATGATTCTGATTATAAAAGAATGGCTCCATTAAGCCTTAACTTGCAGAGGGCAGGAGCAATAAACACAGTAACAACATTAATGGAGGGAAGATTTTTTAAGAATCCCTTTGATAAAATTTTATTGGATGCTCCCTGTTCTGGAACAGGAACTATAAGAAAGAGCTTAAAAACCTTAAAGATGTGGAATCCTGACATGGTTAGAAGGATTGCAGGAACGCAAAGGCAGCTTATTGAGACAGCATTTAAATGCTTAAAACAAGGAGGAATTATGACTTATTCAACATGCACATTAGAGCCCGAGGAAAATGAAGGAATAATTGATTTTTTATTAAACAAATATGATAATGCAAAGCTGGAAAAGATTAATCTTAATATAAAGCACGGGCCGGTGATTAAAGAATTTGATGGCCAAATATATAATAAAAAAGTTGATAAGTGTTTAAGGATTTGGCCCTATCAAAATGATACATGCGGATTCTTTGTGGCCAAGATAAAAAAAGAATAATTCTCTTTTAAATAATCAGAAAAAAATTTATATATCTATCTTAATATATTCCCATTATGAAAAAATTTGCCATATACTCGAGTTTTCCGAACAAAGAAAATGAAATCTCTTTCACTAACAAAAATCCTCTGATAAGGCTTCCAAAAAAGAAAACAATTGATGAGATAGTGAATTCAATTGAATTCACATGCAAGGAAATACAAGAATATGAACTCAAAGAAACCAACGTTAAATCTAATGGCTTAACTTCTACTGTTGTTATCTCGGATAAGTTTGCTTTAGAAAATCAGTTTTTAAAAACTATTCATTCTTTGCAAAAAGGCTGCATTAAAAGTTATATCTTTAAGTTTCCTGAATCCATTAAAGAATTTGACTACTTTACTGTTGTTGTTTGCAGGGAATATTACCCCTTTGGTTGTTCTGATACAGGCAATCAGGAAAATCTTTATTTGGGAAAAGATAAAGAATTTATCGAAATAATTGAAAAAATAGGAGAAAATCTATACAAAAAAAAGGTTGGTTTTTGTGTATCTGAGAGAGTAAGAGAATATTACAGAAAAAAACTTGATAAAAAATTTTAGGTTAATGAAACAGTTAAAACAAAAGCTTTATAATTCTAAACTTCTTAATAGTAAGAATGGCATCTGATTTCATGAACTTTGTGAATCTTGTAAGGCCTCTTTCAAAAAAGGAAAGCGGCTATGTTTCTGAGCTTAAAGGCTATCTTGATGAAAAAGACATAAACAAAATAAAGAACCTTCTTAAAAACAAGAAGATAGGCGTTTCATTCTCAAGCACAGATGTTTCAAAGCAGATTGGAGAAGACACAACTTATCCTCAGCTTAATCTTGGTGTTGAAGACAACGAAGTAAAAACCTTTGTTGAATCTAAAAACAAGGAAATAAAAGGGAAGGCAATGAGGAGTGCTTTCAGGTCTTTTTCTGAAAAAGCAAGGGAAACAATAAAAAAATATGTTGCTCCCAATATATTCGGCTTGGAGCTTGCAAAAGAGACAGCAGCACTGCAGCTTTTTGCAAAAGACCCTTTTCATATTCTTTTATTGGGTGACCCTGGTACAGGGAAAACAGATATTTTAAAATCAGTTAGCGAGCTTCATCCTATAACCTCATTTGGGCTTGGCTCAGGCTCTTCAAAGGCAGGGCTTTCAGCGACTGTAAAGGGAGATGAGATAATGAAGGGGTTATTGCCCATGGCAAACAACGGAATATGCTGCATAGACGAGCTTAACCTTATGAAAAAAGATGATTATGCTGCTTTGTACTCTGCAATGGAAAAGGGATTTATAACATATGATAAAGCAAACAAGCATTTTAACCTTGAGGCAAAAGTCAGGGTAATTGCAACATCCAATCCAAAAGGAGACCGCTTTGTTGGAAATATCCTTGATATACTGAAGAAACAGATTCCATTTGATTCTGCGCTTTTGACAAGATTTCATCTGGTTTTTTTAATAAGAAAACCAAGCCTGGAAAAATTTTCAAAAATAACAAGCAAGATTGTGCAGAACGATAAAGCAAGAGTAAATAAAAAAGATGTTGAATTTATAAAACAGTATATTGATTTTTCTGAAGAGATTGAGGTTGATTTTCCAAAGGAATTTGAGAAAGAGATAGTTGATTTCTCAACACAGCTCAAGAAGGATGAGAAGAAGTATTTAATAGAGATTTCTCCTCGTTTGGTTATTGGATTGATGAGAATAGCAAAGGCCTCTGCAAGAATGGAGCTAAGGAAAACAGTGAAAAAAGAGGATATTGATAAGGCCGAGGAGATCATTAAATTCGGCCTGCAAATCAAAAGAGAGTAATTAGTTAATTGTTAATCTATTTTTGTTGAGTTAATATAATCATAACAGACTGTTTTATATTCCATTTTTTCACAAATAGAATCATCTTCTGGGCCACCTAATGCTTCATAACAAATAAAGGTATACAATCTCTTATCTCCATATCTGGTATCAATATTATCACAAAAAGATATGTTCTGTGTTATTTTGGCTAAATTAGTCCAACATTCACAACTCCACAATCCTTCTATATTTAATTTTTTATATTTAAGAGGTATATCCTCACAATAAGAAAAGTTCTTATTTATAGGATTAGGAGAATATTCAGATGGAGATTCCAATTTTTCAATATAAGTATGAATGACTTCAGTTTCTCCACCATACTTCCCTTTCTCTTCACTACTCAAATACACATAAGTTACTAAATTTCTCTTATCAAAACAAACTTTTTGTTCAAATCCCTGACTTAAAAAAGAATAACAATAACCATAATCAAAATCCTCTTCTTTTAATATTGAGGTAATATTAATACTACCCAAATATTCTATTATCTCTTTTTTTATTTCAGAGTCTATACCTTTAGGGGTATCATCATTACAACTAAAAGTTCCAATTGGATCAGAACTATAATTCCATATATTCTCATTAAAAAAATGATGTAATTTACTTTCTAATCTATTTACGCAGATTTGATTCTTGGATTTGTTGTAGTAATTAAAATAGTCTTTATAATAGTAATCAGTAGAAATAAAACCTCCCCCAGTAACATTAATATTCCTACTAAAATATTGATTTGGTTCTTTGTCAATAATTTCAATAAAGATATGTGATTTTTCCTTACTTTCAAAAAAATGACCATGAGCTTGACGATAAAGGGTATGCACTTTATTATAGGAAGCATTATAATCAAAAACCTTTTTATCTAGTGAATTTATAAGTTCAGAAAGATATTTTTCTTTGGAATATTTTATATCCTGTTCAAAAATATTTTCTTTATTTTCGCATCCACTTATTAAAAATGTCAAAAATAACATAAAAAATAAAACAAAGCAAATCAAGTTGATTCTCATAAACAATTTAATTATTATGTTTTATTTAAATATATCGCTCACTTTTATATAAGCTTCCATTAAAAACCAAAACTTTATATATAACGATTGAACTATAATTTTAAAAAATGGTGACTATATTTGAGAAATTAATAAAAAAGTTCTTGAAGAATCTTTTTAAAAAGAAGAAGCACATAAAGCTCGGGCTATATGGCCCTCCCAATGCAGGAAAAACCACCTTGGCCAACAAAATCTGCGAGGACTGGTTAGGAGAAGACATGGGAAAAGTAACCAATATGCCCCATGAAACAAGAGAAATACAGATAAAAGAGCAGGTGAACATAAAAAGCGGAAATAAAGAGATTTCTTTTAACCTTGTTGACACTCCAGGAATAGCAACAAAGATAGACTATGAGGACTTCATTAAGTTTGGAATGGGCGAAAAAAAGGCAAAAGAGAGGGCAAAAGAAGCAACAAAGGGAGTTATAGACGCGATAAAATGGCTTGACAATATGGATGCTGTTGTCGTTGTTTTAGACTCAACAAAAGACCCTTACTCCCAGGTTAACATAACAATAATAGGCAATCTTCAGGCAAGAAACATTCCTGTTTTGATTGTTGCAAATAAAATTGACTTAAAAAAATCAAAAATAAAAAAAGTAGAAGCAGCATTTCCCCAATATCATGTAGTGGGAATATCTGCCAAGGACGGAACTAACATAGACGAGTTTTATGAATCTCTTTTTAAGGTGGTAGGATAATGCTGACATTGCAATTTGTTCCTTACAGCGAAATTGAAAGCCTGAGCTCAATTGGAAGAATAAGAAAACTGCTTAACATAGCAAAAGAAAACAGAATAGTCCTCTTGGAAGGAAGGCTTAGAAAAGAAGAGGAAGGCGAGCTCATAAAAGCAACTATGGAAGAAATCAACAAAGATTTTAAGGGAATAGAGCTCTCAGTTATCTACCCTGAAAATAAAAAAGCAGATGTTTTCAAGAAGATGAAAATTGGATTGATAAATGCACTTCTTGGAGACAGGCAGGGATTAACAATCATAGGGCCTGCATCAATTGTCCGTGAAATAAAGAAAGACCCTGACAAAATACAGCTCTTTACAGAAGATAACAACAACGGGAACGGAACAAAAAGAAAAAGGAGGAGGAAGAACTCTAATAACATATAAAAATGCCTCATCAATGCGTAAGATGCGGAAAGCTTTATGAAGACGGGGCAGAGGAAATTCTAAAAGGTTGCTCATGCGGTGGAAAGCTTTTTTTCTATATCAACAAAAAGAAGCTTGAGGAGCAGCAAAAGATAGTCCAGGATTTAACACAAAAAGAAAAAAAAGAGATAGAAAAAGATGTCTTTGATTTAATAGGAGAGGAGAGAGATAAGGAAAACCCTGTTGTTCTTGACCTTGAGTCAATAAGGATTTTAAAGCCCGGAAAGTATGAGCTTGACCTCGTTCATCTGTTCAAGAAAAGGCCCCTCATATACAAGCTTGAGGAAGGAAAATACCTTATTGATATCCCTGAAAGCTTTAAAAGAGAAGAAGAATAGTTAATCAAGGAGAGATTTATAAATACTTTCTATTTTTTTTGACATAATTTCTGTTGAAAACCTTTCTGATGTTTTTACTGCCTCTTCAGACATGCTTTTCCTTAAATCATCATCGTCAAGGATTTTTGTTATCTTGCTGCTGAAATCCTTTACAGAGTTTTTTGCAAGAAGCCCGTTATTTCCATTTATTATATCATTGGCCCCTGCAGACTCAACAGCCACAACAGGCTTTCCTGAGGCCATTGCTTCAACCAAAACTAATCCCTGTGTTTCATTTGGCGAGCTGAAAACAAACAAATCAGCAGCATCATAATAGTCCTGGACTGATTCTGAAAATCCAGCTAAAACAACATTTTTCTTAAGTCTTAATTTATTTACAAGAAGCCTGAGATGCATTTTTTTGATTCCTTTGCCCAAAATAACAAGAACCACATCATTTCTTTTTTTTGCAATCAGGTTAAATGACCTTATAATTAAATCAATATTTTTTTCCTTTGCTATTCTTCCTGCGTAAAGGAGTATCTTTTTATTACGAGGAATTTTATGCTTTTCTCTTATTCTTAAGCCGTTTCCGTTCTTGAATTGTTCAAGGTTTATTCCAGTTGGAACAACATCTATTCTTGTATTGATTCCCTGCTCAAGGATTATGTTTTTTATGCTTTCAGAAGGCGAAATAACACAATTACATTTGTTTGCATAGTTTTTAATTATTTTTTTTGTTACTTTTTTCGTGATTCTTTGCTCAAATGGTATGTAGATGCTGTAATTTTCATACTGGGAATGGTAAGTGAAGACATGGGGCTTGTTGTAGAGCTCTGCGAAAAAAGAGCCAAACCATCCCATTATAACAGGATGGTGGGAGTGGATTACATCAAGGCTTTTTATTGTCTTTATTGACCTTCCAAAACTCGGAAGCATAAGGTCAAATTCATTGTTTTTTTCAAATTTTATTGAGCCGATCCTGATTATACCTTTTTCTTTGTCTTTATACCCTAAATGACTGAATGTAAAAACATAAACCTCGTGCCCAAGCTCTTCAAGCCCATGCTTTAACAATGAGATAGAGCTTACAACTCCTGTTGCAGAGGGCTTGTAATAGTTTGTAAACATTCCTATTTTCAACTAATCACCTTTAATTTTAATTTTTTTGAAATGCTTATTAAATCATCTGCATTTAATGAAGGTTTGCTTTTGCTGTTCATTGTTTTTGCCCATGTTGTTATATTTTTTATGTATGTTTCAATTGATTTCAGTGTTGCAAGAGAATGAACCTTTTTTTTCAGTCCGTTGTAAACTAAATTGGTTAGGCTTCCATGGAGCTTTATGTTTTCTTCTTTAAAATATTTCTTCAGCATATCTTCCCATCCCTGTATTCCGACTATATCCGGCCCTATAGCTCCATACCTTGCGAATATCATCTTTTTCGGAACATCAAAGTCATTGATCATTTTCCTGAAATGGTTATCAGTTATCTTTATTGTTTTTTCATCAGGCCATGGAACCCAGTAGGGAATGTGCCTTGAAAGTGCTGACGCAGTGGGTGAGTGGGCCCAGAAAGTGCCTATTGAATATCCTTTTGAGCCTTTTCCTTTTCTGTTTCTTTCATGCCATAAATAAGCGCTTAACAAGCTTATCTCGTTTATGTTTTTTGTTTCAATCTCAATAAACTTAATATTGTTTTTTTTGCAGTAATCTTTTGTATTCTTATCCAGGCCAACAGGAGTTCCCCATTCTGATTCAGGCCTTTTTTCTGTTTTATAGTTGAGTTTCCATCCCCCTCGATGAGGTTGATTGCTTTTTTTCAGCCATTCATCTATTCTTTTTGAGCCCTTAATATACTCCTTGAAGTTTATTCCCCCATAACCGCCCAGCTGAAACCTTATGTTTTTCTTTATATTGTACTGCTCCCACTTTTCTTTATTATCAATGAAGATTATTGTTCCGTCTTTCTTTAGGAATCTTTTTATGAACTTGTTGTATACATCTGGAAGCTTTTTGAACTTTATCCTGTTTATAAGATACCATTTTATTGTTGACCTATCATGAACAACATCATCATGTATCACAATATCTATATCCTTGTTTTTCTTAAGGATTCTTTCAGCCAGGTTTGTTCCTTCTTTGACATATCTTTCAATATCATCAGGCTGTATTGGATTAAACAGCCTTAACTCAATGACCATTGTATGTACTGGCAATAAGGGAGCGTTCATAGCGTTTGCAAGATCTGCTGCGCCTCCTGAGCCCGGCCCAATTATAATATAATCAAACTTCTTATCACCCAAAATGTCATAGCATTCTATTACATTTTCAGCTAACTTATTTACATCTGCCTTTTCTCCCATTTTTTCTGTGTAAAATATATGAGGAGATGGCTTAAGATAGTGCCAAAGGTACTTGTAGGTTGATTGGGCCCTTATATCAGCGAGGGCAGCTGCAACTGCTGTTGTAAAGAATGAGGAGCTTTCTATTGCTATTCTTGGATATATGGTTTTCATAGCATTATTTTAGTTGATTAATATAAAAAGGTTTTCCTGTTTTTAACAGAAAACTATATAAATCATGCTCTTACTACCAAAAACATCGCCTCGGTGGCTTAGTGGCTATAGCGGCGGACTTGTAATCCGCAGGTCGGGGGTTCAACACAGCTGGTTACGCTCAGCTGGCACGCAAAGGCGGGCGTTGAATTAAAATTTAAGCCCACCATGCTCGCTGGCGCTCGCAAAATAATTGCAGGTTGGTGAAAGTCCCCCCCGAGGCTTTTTATTATTTTAATTTGAAAAAAATGGAAAAAGACATAATAAAAGAATACAACAAGCTAAAAGAGAAATACTCTCTGCCTGATATAAATGAGATCAGCAGTTTTTTTGAGATTTACAAGATAGACCAAGAAAATTTTCTTTTAATTCAGATAAGACAAAAGATTGTTGAAAAGCTTATAAGGATATCAGAAATTCTTGAAAATTTTCTTCATCCAGATACCACGATGTCAAACATATATGAGTGCAGGGCTTTCAATGATTTTGAAAGGGATGAGATGTTTGAACTATACAAAAAGTTAAAGGTAATTGAAAAGCAATCAACTTTGATTTCTCTTGATTCAGATGAGCAGAAAGAAGCTGAATTTATAAAGCAAACATTAAATTCTTGGAATGAAATAAAAGAAAAGATGATTTATTTTATAACAAAGCTTGAGAATTTCTGGAAAAGTAAATCACCTGAAAAAACAAAGGAGGGGTATTTTGGTTAAAATGAATATAGTATTATTAGGCTCGCCAGGAGTCGGAAAAGGAACTTATGCAGAAAGGATATCTAAAATTTACAGCATTCCGCAGATTTCAACAGGAGACATGTTCAGAGAGGCAATAAAGAATGAGACAAAAGTTGGGCTGGAGGCAAAAAGCTATATGGACAAGGGCGAATTAGTTCCTGATGAGGTTACAATAAAAATAGTTAAGGAAAGATTGGAAAAAGACGACTGCAAGAACGGCTTTATGCTTGACGGTTTTCCAAGGACAATAGCACAGGCAGACGCGCTTTCTGAAATATCCAAAATAGATAAAGTGCTTAGTTTTGTTGCAGATGACGAAATAATAATTGACAGATTATCCGGAAGAAGGGTCTGCAGCGATTGCGGAAGGATATTTCATGTTAAAAATATTCCTCCAAAGATTGAGGGAATCTGCGATATATGTGATGGAAAGCTTATACAGAGAGAGGATGACAAGCCGGAGTCAATAAAAAAACGCCTTGATGTTTATAAAAAACAGACAGCTCCTTTAATAGATTATTATAAAGAGAAAGACATATTGGCAGAAATCGATGCAAGTAAGCCGATTGAAAAGATTGATGAGATAATTTCTGATGTAAGGAAGGCACTTGAGGAATAAAATTATTTTTCTTTTTTTCTGAAAATATCTTTATTTATTTTAGAAAAATTTATAAACATATTGATGAAACTCAATATGTATGGCTGATGAAACCCTGAAAATAATGAAAGCATTATCTAATGATACTAGATTAAGGATAGTTAGATTTCTTTTAAAGAAAGAGAAATGTGTTTGTGAGATATTTCCCCACATTAAAAGAACACAGTCAACCACATCAATACAACTGGGAAAGCTAGAAAAATCAGGAATATTAAAATCAAGGAGAGAAGGAAAAAAAATATTTTACTCAATAAGAGACTTAAGAGTTTATGATATGCTGGAATTTTTGGATAATAAAAAAGGAAAAATTTTGAAAAAAGAATATTATTGTACGGATACGTGTAAGAAATGAACAAAGAAGATATCAAAAAAAATGTGAAAGAAAGCTATACTCAAGTGGCTGAGAGTGGCTGTGGTTGTTCATGTAATTGTAGCCAATCATCTAATGCAGATTTAGCAAAATCAATAGGATATTCTGACAAAGAAATTAATATTGTTCCTGAATCAAATCTAGGTCTTGGATGTGGGAATCCAACTGCACTTGGAAAAATAAAAGAAGGAATGACTGTTCTAGATTTAGGGTCTGGCGCAGGTTTCGACTGTTTTCTTACAGCAGAGAAAGTTGGTAAAACAGGGAAAGTTATAGGTGTTGACATGACTGAAAAAATGATAGCCAAAGCAAAGAAAAATGCAAAAAAACATGGTTACACAAATGTCGAATTCCGGCTGGGGAATATTGAAGATCTGCCTATTGAAGACAATTCTATTGATGTCATAATCAGCAACTGCGTAATCAATCTCTCTCCTGACAAAGCAAAAGTATTCAAAGAAGCTTACAGAGTGCTAAGAAAAAATGGGCAGATGTTTGTATCAGATATAGTCTTACTAAAAGAACTTTCTGAAACACATAAAAATAACAAAGATTTGATCTCAAGCTGTATAGGGGGAGCATTATTGAAGGAAGATTATCTGAAGTTGATTAAAGAAGCAGGTTTTAAAGCCAAAATATTATCTGAGGATAGGGAAATCAGCGAAAGGCAGTATAAAGGTTTTCCTGTCGAAAGCTTAAAATTAGAGGCAACTAAAGATGATTGGAGGGATTAAATGAAAATAGAAATATTGGGTACGGGTTGCCCAAAGTGCATCATGTTGGAAAATAATGCAAAAAAAGCATTAGAAGAAACAGGAAAAAAAGCTGAAATTATTAAGGTTACAGAAATAGATAAAATTGTGGAGTATGGTGTTATGTCAACCCCTGCAATTGTTATAGACGGAGAAGTAAAAAGCTATGGAAAAGTGAATGATGTTGAGGAAATAAAAAAATGGCTGTGAAAATGAAGGTTAAATACGAAACAATAATGATTTTGATGCTTCTTACACTTGGATTATTATCTGGATGTTCAAATGAAACAAAGAAGGAGGATAGAACAGGGAATGATGTAAATCGATTATCAGATTCAGAAAGAGATATTGCAATTGAGAAGCTTGAGATATATCATTTTCATGGAACTAATCAATGCTACTCATGCATTACAGTAGGCGATTATGCTGAAGAAACATTGAATACTTATTTTAAAGATGAACTTGAAAAAGGAATAATTGTTTTTGACCATATAAATGGAGAGCTTCCAGAAAACAAAGATTTAGTAATGAAATACGGGGCGACAGGCTCATCACTTTGGATTGGAGTTTATAATGACGGAAATTTCACTGCTGAACAGAATGTTCAGGTATGGTATAAAATAAAGGATAAGCAGGATTATATGAACTATCTTAAAAGAGTAATTGAGCAGAAACTAAAGGGTAATTAAAATGAGCTTAATGGCCTTCATGGAATCAATGGGAACAAGCAACGTAGGAATAATAGCAGCATTCTTTATTGGATTAATGACTGCGATAAGCCCCTGTCCC
>JAQTRH010000101.1 GCA_028711925.1 Candidatus Nanoarchaeia archaeon
CTCCAAAATTGTTTGAAACAGACCCGACAGGAATATTCTTCCAGTACAGGGCAACAGCAATAGGAGAAAAAGAATCAGAAATGGAAGAGGTTCTTCACAAGAAATACAAGGAATCAATGTCAATTGATGAAGCGTTTAAGCTTATAGTAAATGCATTCTGCAATGTTCTTGGAAAAGAGTTTAATGCATCCAGAATAGATGCAGCATACATAAAAACAAATGAAAAGAAATTCAGAAAAATGACTAAACAGGATATAGAAAAGACATTCAACGAAGCAAAAAAGAAGTAGGTGCCTTAAATGGTTAAAGGACAAATTTATGATAAGGAAAGGTTTTCTTTGAACCTCGCAAAACTGAAAAAAGGCGGAGAAAACTTTGAAGTTTCAATAGATTCTGACAAAGCTATTGAGTTCAGGCAGGGAAAAGACATTCCAATAGAAGAAGTGATAAAAAGCGAGAATATATTCTCTGACGCCAAAAAAGGGCTGCTTGCATCAGAAAACATGATGCAGGAACTCTTCAACACGACTGATCCAAAAGAAATTGCAAAAATAATTATTAAGCAGGGAGAGATACAGCTTACATCAGAGTACAGGCAAAAATTAAGAGACGAAAAGAAAAAAAGAATCATAGACTATATTCATGTAAATGGAGCTGACCCAAAAACAGGCACGCCCCATCCTATAACAAGAATAGAAAATGCTTTTGAAGAGGTAAAAATACACATTGACGAGTTTAAGTCAGAAGACAGCCAGATTCAAGAAATAATAAAAAAATTAAGGCAAGTTTTGCCAATTAAATTTGAAATCAACGAAATAGAGGTTAAGATTCCTGCTGTTCATGCAGGAAAGATGTATTCTGTTGTGAAGAATTTTGCAAAGATTATCAAGGATGAATGGTTAAATGACGGCTCGTGGAGATGCATTGTTGAGCTGCCTGGAGGCCTTAAGAATGATTTCTTCGATAAGCTTAATAACCTTACTCACGGAGAGATTGAAATAAACATACTTAAAACAAAATAACAACTAGGAGGAAAAATGGGAAAATTATTAGTAGAAGACAAAACAATAGCAACCCCCGGAGAAAAGCTTGCTGAGGGAATGGATTTCCTTCCTGATGAGGGAACATTTAGGGAAAAAGACAAGATACTGGCTGCAGGGCTCGGCCTTGTAAGCATAAATGGAAGGCTTATAAAAGTTATACCTGTATCAGGAAGATACCTTCCAAATAGAGGAGATGTCATAATAGGAAAAATAACAGACATTCTTATGAGCGGATGGACTATTGACATAAACTCATCTTACAATGCAATACTTTCTGTCAAAGAAGCAACTGATTTTATAAGAAGAGATGCTGATTTAACAAAGTATTATGATATAGGGGATTACATTATAACCAAGATAGTTATGGTAACATCGCAGTGCCTTGTTGATGTTTCTATGAAAGGACCGGGAGTAAGAAAATTAACCGGTGGAAGAGTAATAAAGGTTAATGCCCATAAAGTTCCAAGAATAATAGGCAAAAGAGGCTCTATGGTAAGCATGATAAAAAATGCCACTGAATGCAATATAATCGTAGGTCAGAACGGCGTTGTATGGATTAATGGCTCGCCTGAAAATGAAATAATTGTGATAAACACAATAAGAAAAATAGAGCAGGAGGCGCATATAAGCGGCCTTACTGAAAGAATCAGGGAGTTTCTTGAGAAAACTACAAAGAAAAAGATTGAAATTGTGAAGGTGGAATAAAATGGCTTATACTAAAAGAAATGACGGAAGAAAATTCGATGAAACAAGACCTATCGAAGCAAAGGTGGGTGTTATAAAGAGGGCTGACGGCTCTGCATATTTCAAGATTGGAAAAACAATTGCTTATGCTGCAGTCTACGGTCCAAGGGAGTTATATCCAAGGTTCCTTAAAAATCCTGAGGGTTCAATGCTGAGATGCCACTATAACATGATGCCTTTCTCATCAGTAGGAGACAGGGTAAGGCCAGGAGCAAACAGAAGAGCAAAAGAGATTGCAATGGTAACTGACAAATCTCTCCTGCCTGTTGTTGAGCTGGGAAATTTTCCTAACTCAGTGGTTGATGTTTTTATTGAACTGCCTCAAACAGATGCAGGAACAAGATGCGCCGGAATATGTGCAGCATCAATGGCTCTTGCAGATGCAGGCATACCTATGAAAGGAATGGTTGCTGCTGTCTCAATAGGAAGGGTTGATGACAAACTGGTTGTTGACCTTGACTACAGCGAGGAAAGCTATGAAGGGGGAACAGTTGCAGATATACCAATGGCAGTTGTATCAACAACCGAGGAAATCTCATTATTGCAGATGGATGGAGAAATATCAAAAGAGCAGCTTAAAACAGCTGTGGAAATGGCAAAACAGGCATGCTCAAAAATAGACAAGATTCAAAGGGATGCTTTAAAGAAAAAGTATGAGGTAAAAAATGAATAAGCAACAAAAACAGCACATTTTAAATTTTCTTGAAAAAGGAATAAAGCTTGACGGAAGAAAGCTTGAGGACTACAGGGAAATAAAAGTCGAGAAAGGATTTTCAGAAAATGCAGAGGGCTCAGCTAAAGTAACAATAGGGGATACAATAGTTACAGCAGGAGTAAAGCTAAGTGTTGAATCTCCTTATCCTGACACGCCTGACAAGGGGACAGTGATGATAAACGCAGAGCTTCTTCCATTGTCAAACCCTGAGTTTGAATCAGGTCCACCTTCAATAGATTCAATAGAGCTCGCAAGGGTTGTTGACAGGGGCATAAGAGAATCCGGGGCAATTGATTTCAAAAAACTCTGCATAAAAGAAAAGGAAAAGGCATGGTCCATACTTGTTGATATATGCCCTATAAATGATGACGGAAACCTTTTTGACGCATCTGCGCTTGCAGTTGTTGCTGCATTGCTTGAAACAAAATTTCCTGAATATGACGGAGAGGTTATTGACTACAAGAAGAAAACCAACAAAGCACTTCCTGTTGACAAAAAAAAGATTCCAACAAGCTGCACTGTGCTTAAGATAGGAGAACATTTTCTTGTTGACCCAAACACAGAAGAAGAAAAATGCGTAGATGCAAGGCTTACAGTAGAGGTCGAGGAAGACGGCACAATATGCGCATTGCAGAAAGGAGGAGACAATGCTATCAGTGACAAGGATATAGAAAAAATGATTGACATAGGAATCAAGAAATCAAAAGAGCTCAGGAAACATATTGGGTGATAATGATGAGTGCAAAACAAATTCAGGAGAATATAAAATACACAAAGTATGAAACCGCAAGAATGCTTGGCGGAAGGGCT
>JAQTRH010000018.1 GCA_028711925.1 Candidatus Nanoarchaeia archaeon
CCTTGTACAGCTCAACATAAAGAAAGACAAGATGGAGAAAGTCCATGAGTCAAAGGCAATGATGAATACCTTGCAGCTTTTTACCGGGATGAGCAGAAAAGATATCAATAAAGACATAAAAGAAAAAATTATGGTCTTAAACTGGATGGCAAAAAAAGATATAAACACTGTTGACCATGTGGGAAGAATAATGGCTGAGTACTACACCAACAACAAAGAACTGATGAAAATTGTAAGATCAAACAAGAGTTTTATTTTTATTTCTTCAAAGGAAGAGGAAGATGAAATTCAGAATAAGCCGACAAAGGCACCAATAAAAGGGGAAAACAAGAAAAAACCAAAGAATCCTAAACCTAATCCAAGAAATAAAAAAATAAAAGCCTCTTCTTTAAAATTAAAAAACAGGAAAAGAGTTTCAAAAAAGAAAAAATAGGTGAGCTAAATAATTGATTTAATAATAAAAAGAATAGCGAAGACAATGCCTGAGCTTAGGAGCAAGCTTAGCCAATCCGGGATGAGGTATTCTCCTCAGGAGTTCATAAAAAGAACATTTCTTTCTGCATTTTACATGACTACTGGGATAGGAGTCTTGATCCTTGTTATAATGACCGAGCTTGAAATTTTCTCAAAAATGATGTACTTAATCTTTCCCCTGCTTTATGTATTCATGTTTTACTATATGATGAAAGTTCCCGATGTAAAAGTAATTATGAAAGGGAAGAGCATAAGCAAGGAGATTGTTTTTGCGGGCCGTTTTTTGGTTATAGAGCTTGAGTCAGGAGTTTCATTGTACGATGCAATGATAAATGTATCAAAGAACTATGAGGTTATAGGAGGTTATTTCAAGGAAATCATTGACAGGGTTTCTATGGGAACATCTATGGAAGATGCAATAAACGAAACAATTGAATTAACACCGTCATCAAACCTTACAAAGGTGCTTTGGCAGATTCTTAACTCATTGAGAACAGGAGCGGACATATCAAAATCCTTGACAAACATACTTGACCAGATAGCAAGAGAGCAGATAATAGAAGTTAAGGAATATGGAAGAAAGCTTAACCCGTTGGCAATGTTTTTTATGGTAATTGCTGTAATACTCCCTTCGCTTGGAATAACAATGTTTATTGTGCTTACAACATTCATTTCTGTCAATATTGACCTTACTGCTTTGATGGCAATAGCTTTTGGCCTTGGGTTTATACAGTTCATGTTTTTCTCAATGATAAAATCATCAAGGCCCTCGGTGGAACTATGAAACTTAAGCTTTTCAACTTGCATAAGATAGGGAAAAAAGAAAACAAAAAAGAAAATGATACTGAGAAGAAGGCAAAAGAGTATCATATGATTTATGCTAAAAAAAACAAAAAAAAGGTTTCAAAGCGCCACAACCCAAGGTTAAAATACTACACTGAAAAGGCAGGTATTGGTTTAATCTCAAAAAGAATATCAAAGGTTATATTTAATATCTGCATTGTGATAAATCTCTTAATTTCTTTTTATATAATATACTGGTTTTCCACATACATAAAACAAGGGTTTTTTTATATGTTTGTTTTGATGCTTTATGTTTGGATTGTGATATTCTCAGTTGTTTTAATCAGCTTATGGATATTGTTTTACATAATAGTTGATTTAAGGATTTTCAAAAGGAAAGTCGGGATAGAGGAAGTTCTTGCTGATTTTCTGCAGCTTACTTCTGCAAATATAAGAGCAGGCATGCCTATTGACAGGGCACTGTGGTATGCTGTTAGGCCCCAGTTTGGCGTTTTGGCAAATGAGATTGAGATTGTCGCAAAAGAGACTATAAGCGGAGAGGATTTAGACGATGCATTGAAAAGGTTCGCAGATAAGTATGACTCAATAACCTTAAAACGTTCAATAAACCTCCTCATAGAGGGAATAAATGCAGGAGGCGAAATAGGCGGGCTTCTCAACAAGATTGCAAATGACATCGAGGAATCAAAGATAATGAAAAAAGAGCTTGCTGCAAATGTTATGACTTATGTGATATTCATATCTTTTGCAACTATATTTGCAGCGCCAATGCTTTTTGCATTGTCAAGCTATCTTCTTGACATAATAAATAACCTTATGCTTAAGATGGACGTGCCTGCCGGAGTGACAAATTTTTCAATCAGCTTTTCAGGAGCAGGTGTTTCAATGCATGATTTCAGGATATTTGCCTATACCTGCCTTATAATAACATCTTTTTTTTCATCTATAATAATAGCTACGATAAGCAAAGGAGAGATAAAGGCAGGAGTAAAATATATTCCTATGTTTATGGCAAGCACAATAATACTCTTTTTTATATTTTCTGCAATAATAGGAAGCGTATTCGGGGGCCTTGTTTAAAAACATAAAGCTTTTATAGAGGGCAAGTTTAAATCAGTTCATGAAATTGCTTAAAGAGGTTATTGAAGAGATTAAACCGCAAAAGTATGTTCTTAAGAAGTGCAATGCTGTAAAAGAAAAGATAAATTCCAAGATAAAAAACAAAAAAATAAAGGCAGATGCTGTTCTTGGCGGCTCAATAGCCAAGGGTACTTTCTTGAAAGACGACTATGACTGCGATATATTTGTAAAATTTGATATGTCTTATAAAAATAAGGATATTTCCAATATTCTTGAAAAGGTTTTGAAAATCTTTTCCAAAGTTGAAAGGATTCACGGCTCAAGGGATTATTTTAACTTTAAGGTTAATGGAATAAATTTTGAGATTATCCCTGTTCTTGATATAAAAAAAGCTGAATATGCTTTGAATATAACAGACTGTTCCCCGTTGCATGCTGAATGGGTTAATAAAAAGATAAAGAAAAATATTAAGCTGGCAGATGAGATAAGGCTGGCAAAGGCATTTTTCAAATCAGCAAATGTTTATGGAGCTGAGTCTTATGTAAAGGGGTTTTCAGGCCATGTGATTGATATTCTGGTTATTTACTACAAAGGGTTTTTGCCCTTAATTAAAAACGCAGTTAAATGGAAAGAAAATGAAGTTATTGACTTTAACAATTATTACAAAGGAAAGGCGATGAAAGAGTTAAACAAATCCAAGATAAGCCCTTTAATTGTTATTGACCCCATACAGCCGGAAAGGAATGCTGCTGCTGTGCTGAGCAAAGAAAAGTTTTTATTGCTTAAACAAAGGGCAGAAGATTTTTTAAAAAACCCTTCAAAAAGTTTTTTCAGAAAAAAAGAAATTACAGTTGAAGAGCTCAAGAAAAAATCAAAAGGCAAAAAATTATTAATTTTGAAGGTCAGCGCATGCAGGGGAAAGCAGGATGTGGTTGGCTCAAAGATTCTTAAGGTATTTGATTATATTTCAAAAAAATTAACCTCAAATGATTTCAAGGTTTATGAAAAAGGATGGAAGTGGGACAAAAAGAAAAATGCTCTTTTTTGGTTCATAGTTAAAGATGAAGTTCTTTCTGAAAACTTTGTAAGGGCAGGCCCGCCGTTGAAAAGCAAAAAGAATGTTGAAGATTTCAAGAAAAAGCACAGGGAAACTTTTGTCAAGGGCAGCAGGATTTATGCAACTGAAAAAAGGAGCTTTAGAATGCCTGAAAACTTGATTAATGCTTTGAAAAAAGATATGTACATTAAAGAAAAGGTCAGAAAGATAAAAACTTTTATATAAAAAGTTATCAATGAATTAGATATCAATAAAAAAGAGGTATTGTGATTATGAGGAAAAGGGCACAGGCTGCCATGGAATTCTTAATGACTTATGGATGGGCTATACTTGTTGTTTTGGTTGTTATTGGCGCTTTAGCATATTTTGGCGTTTTAAACCCCGGAAACCTTTTTCCGGAGAAATGCACTCTGCCAATGGGATTATATTGCAGGGATTATCGTATAGATGAAGAAAATAACCAAATAAGGGTAAAAATTGAAAATAGCCGAGGGACAGGCATGATATTTACAAGTATAACTGCTTCAGGCGATGTAATTGTTGGTTGCAACGCAGAAGAAATAACTTCCTCAAAGGCTGAGTGTGAAGCATCAACAGATAAAGGTGATTGTTATTTTAATAATGTACCAGGATGGCGTCTTGGAAATGGCCAAAGCGGAACTATATACTTATATTGCGATTCAATATCAGGATATAATGGCAAGACAAAGGTGGATATAACATTTACCTACTGTGATGACACATCATCTATTGAAGGCGATTGTGATGTTTTTTCCCACACATTAAAGGGTGAATTGTTGGCAAGGGTCGAATCAGATGATGGAGGGTCTGAACCAGGAACACCTTGCACTCCAAGTCCAGAAATCTGTAATAATAATATAGATGATGATTGTGATGGATTGATAGACTGTAGTGATCCTTACTGCAGCGGGAATCCTGCCTGCCCTGCTTGTGCTGGTACTGTATTTTCAGATGGCTTTGAAAGTGGGGATTTAAGCGCATGGAGCTCAAATGTAAATGATGGAGGCGATTTATCGGCTTCTGCTGACGCTAAAATTCATGGCAGTTATGGGCTCTCATGCTTTATTGATGATGACACAGATATTTATGTAGAAGATACTACTCCTTCTTCTGAAACAAGATACAGAGTTAGGTTTTATTTTGACCCAAATGGCATAGCTATGGATGATGGAGATATATTTGTTATTGCGACCACATATTCATCAGAATGGACTGATGCTTTCAGGGTACATTTGTATAAGGTAGGTTCTGATTACACAATTGGTTGCGATGATGCAACAGATGCTCAAGATTTTAGTAAGGTAACATCATCTTACACCATTACAGATGAACCACATTATATTGAAGTGGACTGGAAAGCTTCAACTGGTGATGGCAATAATGATGGCTATTTAGAATTATATATTGATGGTGTTTTAAAAGAAACACTATCAGATATAGATAGCGATACATTAAATATTAACCGCATACGTCTTGGTCAGGCAGCTTCACTTTGGATGCCCGGAACTTCTGGTACTATTCATTTTGATGATTTTGTCTCGAATAATGATGGCTCTCCTTTGCCTCTAGAAGACTGTGATAATAATATAGATGATGACTGTGATGGATTAATAGACTGTTATGATCCGGATTGTTGTAGTGATCCAATTTGTTCATCAGATCCTGCATGTGAAGATGTTGTATATACTAAAAAGTGGTCTGGTTTAGGTATAACATTATTTCACACGTACATTACATCAGAATTTGACAGTTATGTAGACGACCTGCTTGCCAACGGATTCGATGTGATACGCGTAGGCTCCCCAGACTGGACTGACGAGTGGAACTCAATAGATAGAGCAAAAGCTGCTGTTCTCCGAGCTCAAGCTAAAGGCGCAAAGGTTTGTTGGGGAGTAACCCAAAGCTTTACTATTACTGCTGAAAACTGGCCTCAGTTTAGACAGGCAATATTAGATGCTGCTCAATGGGCACAAAATAATGGTGTTTATGAATTTAAGTTGGGCAATGAAGAAGAGTGGCATATTGATGGAACAACAATGACAGTACCTCAGATAATTGCTAACATTAAAGATGTTGCTACTGATGTGCAGGAGATATACACAATTGGAGAGGTAAGTTATTCCTGTGCTCAAGGGCATATCGATGATTGGATAGCGGCTGGAAAGGGTGACATAGATCTGCTTACTTCCAATATTTATATGGGAGGGGAATATGACTCTTATGATGACGATTGGAAACTAAGAATTGATAAACTTGTTGATGCTTTTGGTCCTTCAGGAACATATTTAACAGAATTCGGACCAAGCTACACTTCTTTGGAACATTATTCTACAGACGAAGCAGTGCAGGCAGCAGCAGTAACTGAAATGATTGAATACATCAAAGCTTCGGGAATGGAAAAAGCATTTTATTTCTGTTATATAGACACAGACTGGTTGACTGGTTTTGGAGCAAGGAACTATCCTGGCAATTTAGGTACTTATAAATTATTATGGGAAGAATCTTTACTTAATTCTGACTAATTAGCATGGATACTGCTACATTTATTAAATGAAATGGATTGGAAAAAAATCCATAGAAAACTCCTACCAGTACCTAAAGAAGCTGGTTTGACGGAGTTTTCTTTTGATACTGGATTTTAGAATGCCAAAAATGCTCATTCGCACACTAAAGTGTGCGGTTTTCGCAAGCATTTTTGTATATAATAAAGAGGAAGTGAGATGAATTAAATTTCCATTCAACACCAAGAAAATAGAGCTGTGGTGCAACCCTAAACTTAATTCAACAATAAGTTAAAAGTAGACCTAATCCTTTCCAGTCGGACTTAAAAGAGGTATGCACCAGAGCCAAAAATAGGCACTTTGATAAATCTCAAAAATATAAACTTAAATTATCTTATGGAATTAGTAATATTGTTTGGTAAACTATCACTTTCAAGACTTTTTCAACACAGCCCCAAAAAATAGAAACCTTTTTATATTAAATTAACAATTAAAATATACCAATATACAAAAAGGGTATAAAATGAAGAAAGCGCAGATTCAAGGACAGGTTTTTGTTTATATTCTTACACTTATAATAACAGCAGCGATACTTATTTTTGGCTATAGTTCTGTAAGAAATATAATGGATAAAGCAAATCAGGTTGAGATGACAAACTTTAAGGCAGCAATCAAATCTGATTTTCAATCAATGAGCTCTGATTATGGTTCTGCCAAAACATATACATACAATGTTCCCTCAGGTGTAAAGGAAGTATGCTTTTATCGAACAGGAATTGATCCTAATTACCGTGCAATGCCTTATGATTTGAATCCTTTGATTCGAGATTCTATAAATGATGACACAGGAAACAATTTTTTTCTTATTTTTGGTGATGAAACAATAGACCAAATGAATCTTGGAAAAATTGAGATTGAAGAACAGGTAATGATAATCTGCATAGAACCCTCGGGCAGCAGGATAAAGGTTACTCTTGAAGGACTTGGTGATGGTGTTTCAATAAGTAGGGCATAAAAAAAATAAAATAATAATCTCTATATTTAAACGAAAGAGGTAGTGTAAATGGAAAAGAAAATGATAAAGATAGTTTTTATGGTTGCAGTTGGCTTTTTTTTCTTAATGAGTATCCTTGCAATAGAAACGCAGGCATCAACAAATTTTATCTGTTCTGAATTTTTAAAAGCAAAAGTATATGAAGGTTATGGTTCGAAATGTGGAGATGCAAAATACGACCACAGAGCAGACTTAGATAAGGATAAAATTATTGGTTTTGAAGATTTAATGCTTTTTTCAACAAATTATGGGAATGAGGCATGGTGTGAGCAGCAGCTTAAGTCAACTGTAAATCCTAGTGGGACAACATCTACAACTACAGAACCTACAACAACTTCTTCATCATATCATTGTGAAGATGGAAATGGAACTTGTATAGTATATTATAATGGGATAGCAAGAAGTTCAAATACTCCAGAATGTACTACTGAAACAAAACTTAAGACATGGTACTGTAATGGTATTAATAATTGTTCTTCTAGGACAGCTGTATGCGAAAATGGTTGTAAAAATGGAGTATGCCTTGAAAAAGAAGAATCCAAATGCATTGATTCTGATAATGGCAAGAACTATTATGTTAAAGGAAAAACAATAGATATTACGGGAAGAGGAGGTGCGGACTATTGCTATAGCAACACACAGGTTAGAGAATATTATTGTAAATCTGATGGAACCTTAGGTTCTGATTTGTATTCAAGAGAGGAATACGTTTGTGAGAATGGAATATTAATAGAAGAATGTGCTGGAGAAGGAGAAATAGTTATATCACCTAATATAAAAAAGGTCTGCTGCGAAGGTTTGCATGGAATAGAATCAGGTTACAGGAATTATATTACCTACTGTACTGCTGAAGTCTGTGGAGACGGCCAATGTAAATCAGTGGAAAATAGTTATAACTGTCCAGAAGATTGTGTAGAAACACCTGTATGTGGGAATAACATAAAAGAACCAGGAGAAGAATGTGACAGAACAGACGACCATTCATGCCCTGGAATGTGTAGTGAGTCATGTAAATGTATTATCGAGGAGTTATGCATCAAAGAAGGTGAAATAGGTTCTATGTATGATGGTAATCCTAATAATGATATTTGTTGCGAGGGATTAGTAAAAATAAGAGATGCATATATCACTAACTCTACTTATTCAGATGCAACAGGATGTATAATCTCTAGAAGCGGTTTTATATGTACAAAATGTGGTAATGGAATATGCGGTTTAGGAGAGAATGTTTGCAACTGTCCTGAGGATTGTCAGGATAATCAAGAAACAGAAGAATTAATATGCACGGACTCTGACGGCGGAAAGAATTATTATATTAAGGGAACTACATATGGAACAACAAAATGTATCCATCAAT
Organism: Candidatus Nanoarchaeia archaeon; assembly: GCA_028711925.1. Lineage (GTDB taxonomy): Archaea > Nanobdellota > Nanobdellia > Woesearchaeales > CG1-02-33-12 > M55A3. The sequence continues at coordinate 8,349 of JAQTRH010000018.1, forward strand.
CTGAATGTTCTCCGTCTACAGTAACTGATAAATGTGGAGTATGTGACCCAGTTTGTCACGAGAGTGAAACTATCTTGCAAGAGTTTTATTGTGGAGAGGATGGGTATCTTTATGTAGAAGGTTATACATGCCCAAACGGATGCAGTGACGGAGCATGTATTGAAGAATACTTAGGAGAAACAGAAACAACAAAAATAGAGGGAGAATATATTATACTTAACGAGAAATACCCTGATGACAACTATAAGTCAAACACTGCCTTCTACACAGGTTTTTTGCCGGTAAAAACAAAGGTAAGATCATTGATAAACTTTGACTTGAGCAGTGTTAAAAATGCAGAGATAATGAAGGCAGAGCTTGTAATAAATAATGTCAACTTGATTGAGATAGAGCAATACGGAAACCAAAAAGTAAATCTTCACAGGGTTATACAAAGCTGGAGCTTTGACACAGCAACATGGAATAACAAACCCGCTTATGACACAAATGTTTTTTCCTCAGTCAATATCGATGGAACTAAGCAGTATGCCTTTGACGTAACATCAATAATTGGTTATTTAATAGAAAACAATGCAGGCGTTTTGCTCAAGGCGGAAAATGAGGATGTGGTAAATCTTAAAAGATTTGATGAAGCATATCTTAATGTGTGGTACAAAACTGAAGCTGAGGAACAATTAAATTGTGAGGCAATGGGAGGAAAATGTAGGTTTTTGTTTGGTTGCAAAAAAGATGAAATACAAGCAGACCATAGTTGTTCTTTCTGGAGCAAGTGCTGCATGTCTGAAGAAGAAAATAAAAGGTTTGTTGATCTATCAGATTACCCTTACCCATTTATAGAAAATAATTTAGCTAATTTTATCATGGTTCTTGGAGTAAACTCAAAAGCAGAAGATATAATTGCTGCAACAGATATTCTTTTATCATTAGTTGATACAAGAGATGACAAAAAAATTGAAATGCATCCACCAATACTTGATACTGAAATTGCTAACATATACTCTCAAAATACCATGATTGTGGGAGGTCCATGTATAAACAATGCAGCAGCAGAATTAATGGGTATAACATCAAATCAGCCAGAATGCACAAGCGGATTTGAGGAAGGAAAGGCAAAGATAAAATTATTCCAGGGATTAGAAGGTCAAGGAGATAATGTAATTTTGCTTGTAGCGGGTTACGATGAAATAGGAACACTGACAGCTGCAAATGTTTTGAGTAATTATAAAGATTATGGTTTACATGGACAAGAAGTAGTAGTAAACAGTGATGAGAGTTTATTAAACACAATAGTAAGTGAGCCTAATTTTGAATGCACTCCTGGCAGCAAAAAAGCATGCCAAAAAACATTGGGTGTCTGCTCTGACTCATCGCAGACATGCACTTCTCAGGGAATATGGCCTGGCTGCACTGCAGTAAGCTATGGTTCAGATTATGAGGCTAAAGAGACAAAATGTAGTGATAACTTGGATAATGACTGCGACGGATTAACTGATTCAAAGGATCCAGATTGTGGTAATGTTAATTATATATACCCTCAGGATTATGGTGCTACAGGCGACGGAACAGAAAGCAATCCCTGGGCGAATGACTGCATCAGGAAAGCTATTGATGCCTGTCCTGTTGGTGGAACTGTTTATCTAAAGGCTGGTTATTATCAATTGTCAAATGTTGTAAATATCGGCAAACCAGTCAATATAATTGGTGAGGGTAGAGGTAAAACTATCACCAAAACTGCAAATAGTTACGGTTTTACAATTTATGCACAACACGTTACCCTCAAAAGCTTTACTATGGACGGTGCTGCCCAAAAATCAGGCGACCTTCCCGTGATAAATATAAATGGAAATTATCGAAATGCTGATTATATTGTATGCGAAGACCTAGAAGTGAAAAATGGCATTGGCACAGGGATACAAAATCTTGACGCTAATCATGGAGTATATAGAAACATATATGTGCATAATAATGGAGGTCATGGTATGCATCCTTGTGGTGATACAGAGGGATATAATAGATACAATACCTATGAAAATATTTATGGATGGAACAATGGTCAGTCCACAATAGACGACAGGGGTTCACCTTCTTGTCAGTCACTCGGAAACACTTATAAGAATATATATTCTACAAATGATGGTCTCCATGGTTTTGCTTTTAGCTATCAAGACAAATTATCTGTAACTAATTTTTTCGTTGATGGTGCTGGCATGGAAGGAACGTATATGAGTGATACAAAAGACTCAATATTTACGAATGGTGAAATTGATGATGCACGTTACGGGGTATTTGTAACTCGTGGCTGTGATAATATTGCCCTTAATACCATAAAGACCATAAATAGCAGGAGTATTGGATTACATGTGTATAATAATGCCAATGTTGGTAATGTCTATGTAAACAATTGTAATTTTGACAGCATATCAGACTCTGGTGGCAAAATAAAGATTAGTTCAATAATCCAACCAGCTGAGGAAACGGAAGATGAAGAAGAACCCAAGATACCAGATAATGCCATATTACCGCAGGACTATGCAACTGGCGACGGGACAGAAAGCAATCCCTGGGCGAATAATTGTATAAAGAAAGCGGTAGATGCCTGTCCTGAAGAAGGGACTGTTTATTTAAAAGAAGGTTATTATCAGTTGGATGATTATATACTTGTTAGAAAAAGCATAAATATAATTGGAGATGGCATAAACAAAACTATTGTTAAAACGGCAGATAACTATGGATTTACTATTTCAACAAATAATGTTGTTATGAGGGATATGACAGTAGATGGAGCTGCTCAAAAAGGTAGTGAATATAGGTTTTGTGTGAAAGCCAGTTATACGGAATATGTAAGATTGGAGAATCTTGAAGTCAAAAATTCTAATTCAAATGGATTGGATTTTTTTTCAGTAAATCATGGATTTTTAAAAAATATTTATGCATATAATAATGGCCATCATGGTATACATACTGGTGCAAACAGGGATTGGGGAAGTAGTGGAGAACATATGTATAATACCTATAGTGATATTTATGTTTGGAACAATGTTGATAATGGTTTCGATGATTTTGGTAATGAGGCTTCCCCAAAACAGAATTCTTATAACACCTATAATAATATCCATGCTTGGAATAATGGAGGGCATGGTATTACACTATTTCTCCAGGGAGGTGCTACTGCAAGCAACTTAAATTCACACAATAATGGATTAAGAGGGATAGACATTTGGGGATTGCTAAATTCCAAAATTAATAATTGTTATGTAGAATTAAATGGTGAGGATGGTGTATGGATACGTGATTCGAAAGGTCTTAGTTTTAAGGATGTTATTACTAAAAATAATATTTTAAATGGAATATATATACATGACAGTAGTGATATAAGTTTTGATAACTCTAAATCTTATGATGACCAAGCAATCAAAACACAAGATTATGGATTAGTATTGGCTGGGGCTAGCGATAATTTTGAACTCATCAATTGTGTACTCTCACCAAATAAAAAGGGCGAGATTTATAATCCTGCAGGCGCAACGATAACACGGAATTAGGAATAAATCATGTAATTTATGATTACATCAAAAAAACCGTAGAAATATAAAAATATTAATTTAATGATTAACAAAAAAGAGGCAATGCAAATGATATGTAAAACAAAAAAAGGATTGTTTATTTTCTTGTTTGTGATTTTTATTTTTGGAGTTATAATCCCCGATGTTTTGGCTGCTAATTATGTTTATCCACAGCAGTGGGCTACAGGCGACGGAACAAAAAACAATCCCTGGGCGAATGACTGCATCAAGAAAGCTTATGATAAAACGCCTGTTGGAGGAACTATCTATTTGAAAGAAGGGTATTACCAATTAGGTAATAGTGGGTGTACAATACAAAAAGCAGTTAATATAATCGGAGAGGGTATAAATAAAACAATAATAACAACTGGAACAGGAACAGGATTTTATCTTTTTCATGTGGACCATGTTACCCTTGAAGGTTTTACATTAGACGCATCACAACAGAAAAAAGGTCATCCTTGGTATGAATCTGTTCATATGGGTATTGGAATACATGATGGTGACTTTCTTATATTAGAGGATTTAGAGGTAAAAAACAGCGGGTCATACGGAATAAACATCTTTGATGCTACCCATTCTTTGTTTCAAAATCTTTATGTTCATGATAATTATTTTCATAATGTACATCCTGGTACAAATGTTGCAAGAGGAGGAAGAGCTGATGGGAATATGTATAACACATACAGAAATATTTATGTTTATGATAGTGAAATAGGAGGTGGTTTCTGTGAGATAGGCAGTGTAACTTATCCAGATAAAGTTTTACATAATGTTTATGATAACATTCAGGCTAAAAATAATAAACAAACTGGAGTTGATATAAGCAATCAGCGTGGCGGCACGATATCTAATTGTATTGCATCTGGTCAGGGAACAGCAGGATTTCCTTTGTATAATATCGAGGACTTTACTATCACCAATTGTACTGCAACAGGTAATGATCATGGAATATTTATAGAATTGAATAGTAAGAACATTAAAATTAATGATTGCACTGTATCTTCTAACAAAGAACATGGAATAAGAGTTGAAGATTCACAAAATGTTGAAATTAATAGTTGCGTAGTAAATAATAACAATAAAGATGGTATATACCTGAATAAAGCAAACGATGTTACCTTAACAAACGTTATTGCAAAAAATAATAACAATTACGTTTCTACATATGATGGAATTGATATCAAAGATTCTAATAACATAATCTTAACATCATGTCAATCTTATGATGATAGGAATCCTCCACTACAAACATATGGAGTAGCGCTTGATGGGAATAGTAGAGGAATAACTTTAACGAATTGTATACTCTCGCCGAATAGAAAAGGCGAGATTTATAATCCCGCTGGCGCAGCAATAATAAAAAGTGAGAGCTATTGTGTTGATAATGATAATGATGGATATGGCAGCCCTGCAAGTTCTGACTGCGCTCATTCCCAGCTGGATTGCAATGACAACAACAACCACATAAATCCAGGAGCTGATGAAATCTGCAATGATAACCTGGACAATGACTGCGACGGATTAGTTGATTCA
>JAQTRH010000102.1 GCA_028711925.1 Candidatus Nanoarchaeia archaeon
AAATCCTGGCTGTATGTAATCATTGTCTTTTGTTGATGAAAAGTAATCCTGCGCAAGTTCAACCCTTCCATGAGATCTCAATAATTTTGCTTTTTCATAAACATCTTCTGAGTTTGTGACTATGATTCCTCCTTCTCCTATTGCAAGTACTTTGTTCTGGCAGAAGCTTATCATTGCTGAATTACCAAATGTGCCTACCATCTTTCCATTTATGCTTGAGCCTATTGATTCAGCTGCATCCTCAATAAGAAGAAGGTTATGCTTTTCTGCAATTTCCTTTAGTTTTTCAATATCTCTTGAAGGAAAACCTCCATAGTGCAGCTGGATTATTGCTTTTGTTTTTTCAGTTATTCTTTTTTCAACATCCTCTGCATCTAATCCAAATGTATCTGATTCTGATTCTGCAAAGACCGGCTTTCCTCCTGCAAGTATTACAGTGTTTGCTGTTGCAACAAATGTGAAAGATGGAACAATAACCTCTTTTCCTTTTATGTCGTGGGCCATAAGCAGAACATGCAGTGCAGATGTTCCTGAGTTAAAGGTTAAGGCATATTTTACATTGAGAAAATCAGCTATCTTTTTCTCAAATTCAGTAATTTCAGGTCCTGTAGCCCAATAGGTTCCTCTTCTTATAACCTTTGATACTGCGTTGACATCTTCCTCATCATGATACATTTTAAAAAGTGGTATTTTCCATTCCATTTTACACCTCATTCTTCTTTTTCAAATTCAGGAAAACTTATTGTATTGTCTTTGTTTACAACAGGATTCCTTATCTTGATTTTTCCTTTTTTCAAATAAACTAAATTTTTAGGAGATTCTTTTTCAATAATCTCTCTTACTTTTTCGTAAAGGTTAAAGGTATTTGTTAAATCCCTGTAAATTTTTTCTGCTTCTTGATTTTTTTGCTCGATAAACTCAATGAAAACCTTTGCTATTGAATCTGTTGATATTGTGCTTATGCTAACACTATCAACTGTTGTTTCCTGGCCATTTTTTATTCTCTCAACAAGATTGCTTATAATCCCCCTGTAACTGCTGTTTATAACTTCAGGAAATTCAATTATGATTACCTTAAGTCCTAGTTTTTTATACTTTTCCGCAAATTTCTCCTGCAATAATTTTGAATACTGGTAATTGCCTATTTTAAACATCCAGCTCCAGCTCATTGGGATTATCACTGTTTTCACATTATTCCTTGATGAGTAAAACAATATTTTTTTTGTAAGTTCAACATTTGTTTCAATGTAATCATCTAATTGATATTCTTGCTCTTTTCTCGGTGTAAGGGCGGCAAGATGAATTACAGCATCAACATCAAAAAGACTGTCATTTAGCTCATGGCCTTTTTCAAATTCTAAAATTTCATATTTGTTTTTCAGGAATTCAACTATGTCCTTTCCAACTCTTCCTTTGCTTCCTGTTACAAGTATTTTTTTCATATCAAAACACCTTGTTTATTTTTGAATCAGGATTTTCAACAAACTTATTTTTGATTATCTCGTCAACATTTTTTTGGGGTATGAAAACCTCATTAAAATAACGAAGCATAACTCCATTTCTATGGGTTAAATCATTTATATCCTGGTTAAGCACTATCCTTTTTACAGCTGCCTCAACAGTATTAAAGCCAACCTGGGCGCAGAAAGGGGTTGTTCCTGAAAACCTGCAGTTTATCTCAAAGACATACGGCTTTCCGTTCATTATCCTTGACTGGAAGTTTGCAGGACCTAATGCATTGAAAATCCCTGCAACCTTTTGTATGTAATCATCTATCTCAGGAAAGTTTTTTATTATGGCTTTTGTTGTATGCCCTGGATATTTCATCTCTCGGTTCATTGACAAAACCCCATAGCATTTGTTTTCGAATGAGAATGTTGTTGAAGTAAATTCCTGGCTTTCATCCTTGAGGTATTTTTGTATCATAAAACCAGGGCTTTCTGAGAGGTATTTGTTATCTGGTTTTTTGTTAAGCACATAGTCAAGATTTTCCTCAAGCTCTTTCCTGTTTTTAACTATAAAGATATCTTTTGACGAATCTCCTATTCTTGGTTTTATAATAAAAGGAAATTCCTCCTTGTTGATCAATTCTTCATAATCCTCTGAAAGAACCGAAGGTATATGTGGCAGGTTGTTTTCAGCAAAAAACTTGTATGTCAGCCATTTGTCATCAGCTATTCTTATTTTTTCAGGAGAGCTTACTATAACCTTTGTGTTTGATTCTGTTTCTTTTTCTATTCTTTCCTTGTTTTCAGCAAACTTCAAAAGCTCGTAATCAGTTCCAATAAATATGCAATCAATATTTTCTTTGTTGCAGATTTTTATTATCTCATCAATGAAATTCTCGTCTTTTGCCTTTGGAACAATATAACCGGACTTTCCCCTGTATAACCCTGCAGCGTAAGGCTGCGTATCAGTAGTTACTAAATTGGAATCAAGGTCTGAAATCCTTAATGATTTCATTATTCCCTGCGCTATTGCGCTCCCTGACGCTGTGACCATTATATTAAGCTTCATTTTTCTAATTCCTCTTTTATTATGCTGAAATCTCTTGCAATCTCACTTTTGTGGTGGGCATCTGAGCCGATTGATACCAAGGGATTTATTTCCCTAAGCAATGAAAAGAACTTTTCCTTATCGAAAAGATATTTTGTGTTGATTTCAACTGCCTTACTTTTTTTGACTGCCTTTTCAAGTATCTTTTTCATGTATTCTTCAGGAAATTTCTCAAAGAAATTCGAGTAAACCCCGAATGGATGCCCAAGCACATCAACATCCTTATTATCAAGTATTTTCATTGCAAGCTTAAACTCTGTTTCAGCTGTATTTTCCATGCCCATATCTTTTATTCTTTCAAGAGGTATTAATCCCTTTTTTCCATCAGGATACCTGTGAACAACACCAACAACTATATCTGCTTTATTTATCATTTCATCTGTTGCATCTATCTCGCCATTGAAATCATTTATCTTTGCCTCTATGCCCAGAAATATCCTTATGTTATTGTTGTTTTTTAATGAGTTTATTTTACTGCTGAAATTATCAAACCATTCGCTTTCCTTGGTTACATGCTCTGAAAAGGCTATTGCACTTAATTTAAGTTCCTCGGCCTTTTTAACCATTTCCTCAGGACGTGAGTGGCCGTCTGTAAAATTAGTGTGCATATGGAAGTCAAAATTAATGTCTTCCTTTCTTAAATCATTGAATCTTTTGAATTTTGGTTTTTTAAGGTTTTTATGATAAGCCAAAAGTAAATTTTC
>JAQTRH010000019.1 GCA_028711925.1 Candidatus Nanoarchaeia archaeon
AAGAGAGTTCATCATGTTTTATTTCTTTCCCTATTATTCTTTTGACCTTGAAAACACCCTCTTTTATTTTTTATGTGGCAGGTATGAGTTCAGGGCAAAGGGTATTGATGTTTTCATAAAGTCCCTTGCAAATCTAAATGAAAAGCTGAAGAAAACCAAATCAAATAAGACAATAGTTGCTTTTTTCTGGGTTCCTGGAAACATACAGGGAATAAAACCAGAGCTGCTTGAAAACAGGTCTTTTTTTAAGGACATAAGAGACTCGGTAAGCGACAACATAGAAGAGATAAAAAACAAGATAATTTATTCCCTTGTTTCAAAAAATAAGGTAAGCGAGAAAAGCATATTCCCTGATGATTTTATGAATGAAAACAAAAAAAAGGTCATGAAGCTCATGAGAAAAGGGTTTCCTGCAGTCTCAACCCATGATTTACATGATGAGCAAAATGATATGATAATAAAGGCATTAAATGAGAATGGCTTAAACAACAAAAAAGAAGACAGGGTAAAGGTTATTTTTTATCCGATTTATTTGACAGGAGCAGACGGCCTTCTTGACCTTAGCTATTATGAATGCATGCAGGGCTCTCATCTTGGGGTTTTCCCTTCTTATTATGAGCCATGGGGATACACTCCATTGGAGGCGGCTGCGCTGGGAGTTTCATCAGTGACAACAGATTTGGCGGGATTTGGAAGGTATATAAATGAAAGTTCCAGGCAAAACAAAAACCCTGGCATATTTGTGATAAACAGGATGAACAAAAGCGATAAGCAAGTAGTTGATGAGCTTGCTTCATCATTTTACTTATTTAGCAGCCTGTCAAAGGCAGACAGGATAAAAAACAAAATGGAAGCGCAGCATCTTGCGTCTCTTGCTGACTGGGAGACGATGGTTGCAAATTATATTGAGGCGCATAATTTAGCAATAAAAAAGAGGCATGATAAAAATTGAACTAAGAAAAGATTACATACTTGACAGGTGGGTTATAGTTGCCGCTCATAGAAGCAAGAGGCCCAATGACTTCAGGCAGGAGAAAAAAACAAAACCAACTACAAAAGGAGTTTGTTTTTTCTGCCCTGGAAATGAGAATCTTACGCCAAAAGAGATAGGAAGAATTGAAAAAAAAGGCAAATGGCTCATAAGATGGTTTCCAAACAAGTTTCCTGCTGTAAGCAAAGAAGGAAATCCAGAAATAAGGCATGACAACAAATATTTTACTTATTCCAATGCATATGGTATACATGAGGTTATTGTTGAAACCCCTGACCATAAAAAGCAGCTTGCTGACTTAAGCGAAGAACACATAAAACAAGTGTTAAAAGTTTATGCAGAGAGGATAAAAGAATTAAGCAAGCTTCCTGAAACTAAATATGTGCTTGTATTCAAGAATGAGGGCGAGGAAGCAGGAACATCATTGATTCATTCTCACACACAGGTCGTAACCTACAATAAAATTCCAAAGAACGTTCAGGATAAAATTCAAGCATTAAAAAAATACAGCCACTGTCCTTACTGCGAGATAATAGAAATAGAAAAAAACAGCTACAGGAAAGCTTTTGAAAACGAGAATTTTTTAGGATTTACTCCTTATGCATCCAGATTCAACTATGAGCTGTGGATATTTCCAAAAAAGCACATGAAAAACATAACAGAAATGGATGAAAGCATGCTTCTTGACCTTGCATCTATGATGAAAAAAACTCTTGTAAAGCTTAAAGAAATAAACCACTCATATAATTTTTTCCTGCATTACTCTCCTGAACAAGAAGACCTTCATTTTCATATTGAGATATGTCCGAGAAGGGCAATCTGGGCAGGATTTGAAATTTCATCTGGCGAAATAATAAATTCAGTAAGCCCTGAGGATGCCGCAAAATTTTATAGGGGAGAGGAATAATGTTAAATGTTTCTCACTGTTTTAATAACTTTGAAATAAAAAACAAGGCAGATGATGACACAAGGTTTATATTAACAAACAAAAAAGGGGGTTATTTCTGCGTTTCCAATAATGGAAAAAGCCGATACGACGGCATGTTTTTCTTTAAGGATGATATGTACAGGATAATTGAGAGCATAATCCCAATAAACACAGGAAAAGTAAAAGAAATAAAAAACAATTTCTATGAGATTGAAAGAAAAAGCGATGTTGTTGAAAGGTTCTTTATGCCTCATGGATATGACTCATTAGTTTATGAAACAAGTGAGCCGGTAACAGCTGAAATAGTTCTTGATTTCAAGAAAAGCTATGACCAGAGAGAATGGGGCAGGATATACAAAGTTTCCCAGGAAAAAGAGAGTGTTTTAATAGAGTTTGTGAAAAAAACAGACTCAAGAGAAGACAGCTCTGATGAAAAAGAAGAGTACAAGTTATACTTTGCAGTAAAAGTTAACGGAAAATTTAACACAAAAGAGGAATGGAAAAAAAGTTATTATGATTTTGATGAAAAAAGAAATTCCTTTCCTTTTGAGAGGTATGTTTTTTCTCCTTTTAATATAAGAGCAACCAGGGCTGTCTTTTCAGTTTCAGAAAACAAAAAGGATGCAATAAACCAGGCAGAGTTTATATTTAAAAACACAGAAAAGCTAAGAAAAAAACAGGCTGATCATTATGAAAAATTCCTTAATAAAAAAACACCAAATGACAAAGAAAAAAAATTTGCTTATCTTTCTGCATTGAGTTCTGTTGACTCTTTAAAGGTTGAAAATAAGGGTATTTTTGCGGGGCTGCCATGGTTTTTCCAGTTTTGGGCAAGAGATGAGGCGATATCAATGATGCCTTTGATAAAGCAGAGTGACATAAAAACAGCTTTGAATATAATATTCAGGCATTTGGATTCTATTCAAAGCGATGGAGGTATTTCAATAAAAAATAATAATTCCAGACTAGAAAGCGCTGACGCCCTTGGATGGATATCAAAAAGAGCTAATCAGTTTATTAAGATTCTTAATAAAAAAATAACAGCAGTAATGTATTCAAAAAACATCCAAAGAATGATAGAAAGCTCAATTAATGAGGTTATAAGCCATCGCATTGATGGAAAGCTAGTGCTTAACAAAGAGAATGAGACATGGATGGACAGCCTGAAAAGAGACGGTTTTAGAATAGAGATACAGGCAATGCAGCTTTATATGTACAACTTTATGTATGGGCTCACAAAGAACAGTGTTTATATTAAACTTGAAAAAGAGCTTAAAGATGAAGTATTAAAAAAATTCTGGAATAATAATTATTTAAAAGACGGCGCTGATGATTATGAAATAAGGCCAAATATTTTCATAGCTTACTACTTTTATCCGCAGCTCTTAAGCAAAAATCAATGGACTAAATGTTTTGACAATGCAATAAAAAGCCTTTGGAATCAGTGGGGAGGATTTTCAACTGTGGATAAGGAAAGTGATTTCTTTATCGAAGAACATACAGGAGAAAAAAATGAAAGCTACCACAACGGCGATTCATGGTTCTGGATAAACAATTTGGCGGCTTTATGCCTTTACAGGCTAGATAAAAAAAGGTATAAAAAATATGTTGATAAGATATTGCAGGCAAGCACAAAAGAAATTTTGTGGAAAGGCGCAGTTGGCCATCATGCAGAGCTGTCAAGCTCCAAGGAATTAAGGTCAGAGGGATGCCTTGCCCAGGCATGGTCTGCTGCGATGTACATTGAACTAATCAATGAAATCCATAAATTTTAGCAATTTATTTATACAAAACAATTCTTTAGTTTAATATGGAAACAATTGCTGACTTTCATATTCATTCCAGCTACAGCAGGGCAACCTCAAAACAGCTTAACATTAAGAACCTTGAAAAATATGCAAGGTTAAAAGGATTGAATCTTCTCGGCACAGGAGATTTTACTCATCCTGAATGGATTAAAGAGCTCAAGTCAGAACTTATTGAAGATGAGACAGGAATATTAAAAACAAAAACAGGTTTTAACTTTATTTTGCAGACAGAAATCTCATTAATGTACAAACAGGATGGAAAATCCAGAAAAATCCATAATATAGTTCTTGCTGAAAACTTTGATATTGTTTCGCAAATAACAGAGCAATTAAAGAAATTCGGCCGTGTTGATTATGACGGAAGGCCCATCTTTGGAATAAAATGTCCTGAATTTGTTGAGATGATGAAACAGATTGATAACAACATAGAGATAATTCCTGCTCACGTATGGACACCTTGGTTTGGTTTGTTTGGATCAAATTCAGGATTTGACAGCGTTGAGGAATGCTTTAAAGACCAGACAAAAAATATTCATGCATTGGAAACAGGTCTTAGCTCAGATCCTGAAATGAACTGGAGGCTAAGCTCTTTAGACAGATTTAGTTTAATAAGCAATTCTGACTCTCATTCATTCTGGCCATGGCGAATCGGCCGCGAGTGCAATATCCTTGATTTAAAAAAATTAGATTATGATGCAATAATAAAGGCAATAAGAACAAGGCAAGGATTAAAACAGACAATAGAGGTTGACCCTGGTTATGGAAAATATCATTTTGACGGCCACCGGAACTGCAAAATTTCAATGCTTCCTAAGGAATCAATAAAAAACAGCAACATATGTCCTGTCTGCAAAAAAAAGCTTACCATAGGAGTTCTTCACCGAGTTGAAGAGCTCGCTGACCGGCCAAATGGCTTTATTCCAAAGAATGCTGTTCCATTCAATAAGCTTATTCCTCTGTCTGAAATAATCTCTCGCGTTCTTAATTCAGGAATATCAACTCAAAAGACATGGAAAGAGTACAATAAACTTGTAGACAATTCAAGAAATGAAATTGATGTTTTGCTTAACACATCTTTAGATGAACTAAAAAAAATCACTGATGAAAAGATTGCAGATGTAATTGTAAAAATAAGGCATGGAGAAATAAAGATACATCCGGGATTTGATGGGGAATACGGCTATCCTGTGATTAATGATGAAAATAATAAACAAAATGAGATTAACATCAAAACAAAACAACAAAAAGAATTAAATGAATTTTTTAAATAAATAAAAATAAAAAATTATTCTTCTACTATTACTGTTCCTCCGAATCCGAAGATTATATCCATGATTGCGTATGTTCCTGCCTTTTCAAACTTGTAACCAAAAACATCTCCTTCTTCAAGATTTGGGCTTGATTCTTTTCCTAAAACAGAAATAAGATGCGCCCTGTTATCTGCATTCAAAAATGAGACAATTGATCCTTGTTTTACAGTTATCTTTTCAGGGTCAAATCCTGCCCTAAGAATGAATATTTCTGCTTCTGAAGGAATTTTTTCATCGCTGGCATCTTCAGAAAACTCTATTTTATTGATTTGAGTTTCCTGCTCAGTGGTCTGCTGAACTTCATCAACAGGCGGTATAATCTCCTGTCCATTGCCTGGTTGTTCTAAAGTCTTTGCTGCGCATCCGCTCAGCATAATCACAACCAACAAAACTAAAATATGTTTTATTTCCATTTTATCACCTGAAAAGTATCATTTTAAATTATTTTGATTTTTATATTTTAAAAAATTTTTGGTAAATCTGCCGCATAATTGCATAATTTTCTTATTGAACATTTTTCACATTTTGGATTTATCGGCCTGCATATGTTCTGCCCATGCTTGACAAGAAGCTCATTAATCTTGATCCAGTATTTTTCCGGAATAATTTTAACAAGCTCTTTTTCCGTATGCTCAGGAGTTTTTGTTTTTACAAGCCCAATCCTGTTCGAAATCCTATGTACATGGGTATCAACAGGTATAGCCGGTTTTTGAAAGGCATAAACCAAAACGCAGTTTGCTGTTTTTCTTCCGACTCCTGGCAAAGATAAAAGCTTGTCAATATCATCTGGAACCTTTCCATCATATTTTTCTAACAATATTCTGCTCACATCCCTGATTCTTTTTGCTTTAACATTGTAAAACCCTGAGCTTTTGATTAACTTTTTGATGTCGAAAATTTGCGCGTTTGCAATCTTTTCAGCTGTATTAAATTTTGAGAAAAGTCTTTTTGAAGATATCTCAGTGTTTTCATCTCTCGTCCTTTGGCTTAGTATAACTGAAATAAGGACATTGAAAGGGTTGTTTCCTGAATAAAAAGTAAGAGGATACTCTCTCTCAAGAAATTCAACTAACTTTTTTATTTTATTTTCCATTTAATGAAAGAATTTATAATGGGTATTTAAGCTTTTATAAAAAAATAAAGAAACTGCCAAAAATAGGCAGGTAAAATAAAAAAAGGCTTATCTCTTCTTTTTCTTTGCTGCCTTCTTCTTTACTGTTTTCTTTTTAGCTGGTTTTTTCTTGACTGTCTTCTTCTTAGCTTTTTTCTTAGCTGCCATTATTTTTCACCTCTAAATTTTTTGTGCTTTAAACACAATTATTTTATTTTTTATTTTTAATGTTTAAATAGTTTTCTATTTTTGTAAACAAAATTAAATTTCCGTCGAGAAATTTTGTTTTTTAATCAACAAAAAATTATTTTTTTTAGAAAAAAATTGAAAAAATCAGATATAAAATCAGAAAATATTATTTTATCGACGATAAAATAAAAGTTAATTTCGGTGCTAAAAAAATATTGTGCAACCAAAAAAATAGGTTAGTATAAGAAATCATTGGATATAAAAAATACAAAAATGCGTAAATTGTATTTTCTCAGAAAAATATATAAACAGAAGTCATTATTTATACCTCAAGATGTATGATGTAATAACTGTTGGATCAGCTACTGTTGATGTTTTTGCAGACACAAAATCTAAACTGATAAAAATAAAAACATCCAGTTCTGAAGAAGATTTGATTGCCTACCCATCTGGATCAAAGATACTAATCAAGGATTTAAGGTTTACAATTGGCGGTGGCGGAACGAATACTGCGGTTTCATTGTCGAGGTTAGGGCACAAGGTTGCATATGTCGGTAAGATAGGCAAAGATGAGAATGGAAAAAAAGTTATTGAACTCCTGAAGAAAGAAAAAGTTGATTTCATCGGAAAATTAAGTGATGAAATGACAGGGTATTCAGTGATACTTGACTCAATAGAGCATGATCGTACAATTCTTACATATAAGGGCGCTAACAACAATTTAAATTTTTCCGAGCTTGACTGCAAAAAGATGAATACAAAATGGTTTTACTTTTCATCTATGGTCTCAAATTCTTTTAAGACACTGGAAAAGCTTGCTTATTTCGCTGAAAAAAACAAGATAAATATTGCATTCAATCCAAGTTCTTACCTTGCAAGGAAAGGTCCTGCTTTTCTGAAGAAAATTCTCAAAAGAACAAAGATTCTCATTCTAAACAATGAAGAGGCTAATTATATTGCAGGAAAGGGTGAAATAAAAGAAATTCTTAAAAAACTTTCAAAGTTGGGTCCTGAGATAGTTGTTGTAACTCATGGAAAAGAAGAGATTGGTGCATTTGACAAAAAAAGCTTTTACATTATCAAACCAAACAAAATAAAGGTTATTGAGAGCACAGGTGCTGGAGATGCATTTGCATCCTCATTCTTGTCAGGCATAATAAAGAAAAATGATGTTGAATTCGCTCTAAGAATGGCGCTGGCAAACTCAGAATCAGTTATAACGCATCCAGGAGCAAAAAACAAGCTGCTCACTTACAATGAAATTTTAAATAAGATAAGTAAAAAGCCGGCAAAAATAAAAAAGTTTAAAAGATAGAGTAAATTATAAGATGAAAATGAAAATTGTTGGAATCAGTGGTTCTCCTAAAAACAACGGGAATAATGAAAAGATAATAGACTATGTTCTTGACATAGCAAAGCAAAGGGGTTTTCTTACTGCAAGGATAGTTCTTTCTGAGCACAAGGTATCTCCCTGTATTGATTGCGGAGTATGCAAGCAAAAAAAAGAATGTTCAATAAAAGATGGAACAGATAAAATACTAACTCTGCTTGAGGATGCAGACGGCATAATTGTTAGCAGCCCTGTTTACTTCGGCTCTGTAAGTGCGCAGCTTAAGGCGCTTTTCGACAGGACCCTTGTATTAAGAAGATGGGGCTCGCTTCTAAAAAATAAAATTGGAGCTGCGATTGCAGTTGGAAACTCAAGGAATGGCGGACAGGAAAAAACAATTTCCACTATACATGACTGGATGAATATACACGGGATGATTATTGTTGGAGATGGAAGCCATTTCGGCGGAATAGTGAAAAGCCAGTTTGAGGAGGATGAGGTTGGCCTGAGAACAGTGAAGGAAACAATCTACAAACTTTGTGATGTTCTCGAAATGATAAAATAATTTAATAGCCATACTTTCCTTTTAGTGGAACAAAGGCAAAATCACCCAATGGTTCTTTTTCAAGTTTGTTTTGTTTTTTTATTCCTTTTACTATCTTTTGGCCTAAAAGATATGAAACAGGAGCTATTATCATTCCATTTTCTTTAAGTTGGTCTATTAATGGTTGCGGAATCTTAGGGCATGCCGCTGTAACAATTATCTTGTCATAAAACGATTCTTTTTCATATCCCTGAGAGCCGTCATGATGTATTACATAAACATTTTTTATGCCTGCTTTCTCAAGGTTTTTCTTCGCAAAATCAACAAGCCCGGGTATTATTTCAGTTGTGTAAACCTCTTTTGCAATTCTTGATATTATCGCTGCGCAGTATCCTGAGCCAGCCCCAACTTCCAAAACCTTGTCTGTTTTTTTAAGCTCTAAAGCATTAATCATTATCATCACTGTTGTTGGCTGTGATATGGTTTGGCCCTCTAATATTGGCAAAGGGTAATCACCGTATGCCTCACTTAAATGCCCATCAAGAATAAATTTCTCGCGAGGCACAGAAAGAAACGCATCTAATAATCTTTTATCTTTAACAATTCCTTTTGAGTTCCAACAATCAACAAGCTCTTTCCTTTCCATAAAAACAATAAAGAAAAACAAATATAAATATTTTTTTAATAAATCAAACAGAAACATTTATATAAACATATAATTAAGGTTTTTTATGATTGTTAATAAAATGAGGTGGTTTTTATGAAAGCAGTTTCATGGTTTAAGGAAATAAACAAAGGAAGTCTTTCTATTGCCGGAGGAAAGGGCGCTAATTTAGGTGAGATGTATAATACAGGAATGCCTGTGCCTCCTGGTTTTGTTGTCAATGCACAGGCCTATAAGGAATTCATTGAGGAAACTAAGATTAAGGATAAAATAACTGAGATTCTTTCTGGCCTTGATGTTGAAAACAACGACCAGCTTCAAAGCAAGGCAAATGAAGTGCAGAAGCTTATAGTGTCAACAGAAATGCCTGAGCACATAAAAAATGAGATTATCGAAGCTTATGAAACAATGGGAATAAGCGATGAGCAGGCAAGCAGCATAGACCTGGACCAAAAAAATAACGAAGAGTTTGTTGCTGTAAGGAGCAGCGCAACCGCAGAAGACCTGCCTGAAGCATCATTTGCAGGACAGCAGGCAACTTTTCTTAACATAAGGGGAAATGAGGAACTCGTAAAGGCAGTAAGGGGATGCTGGGCATCATTATTCACAGCAAGGGCAGTTTACTATCGTGTTAAAAATAATTTCAACCATATGCAGGTTTTAATTGCAGTTGTTGTGCAGAAGATGGTCAATTCAGAAAAGTCAGGAATAACTTTCTCTGCTAACCCATCAACAAACAATAAGGATGAGATTATTGTTGAGGCATGTTTTGGATTAGGCGAAGCTATAGTATCGGGCTCAGTGAATCCTGATTCTTATGTTGTTGACAAGAACAGCATGGAAATAAAAAGCAAAACCATAAGCGAGCAGGAATGGGCCTATGTAAAGGATGAGAATGGCAAAACAGTAAAGAAAACAATAAAGGATGAAATGAAAAAAGTCCAAAAGCTGAAAGAAGAAGAGATAATAGGACTTGCAAAGATTGCAAAACATCTTGAAGAACATTATCAAAAGCCCCAGGATATTGAATGGGCAATAGAAAAAGGCAAAATATACATTGTTCAGACAAGGCCAATAACAACAATTAAGGATATTCAAAAACAAGAAGATGATTCTGGCTCTGAAAAACAAGAGAAACAATCAGAAGAGGAAGGAATAAAAATCTCTGATGCAAATGTTCTTGTAACAGGAAATACGGCAAGCCCGGGTATGGCCTCGGGAGTTGTAAAGATTGCAAACGAGCCTGATGAATTTTCAAAAATCCATAAAGGAGATGTTCTTGTGACAAAGATGACCAATCCGGATATGGTTCCCATAATGAAGAGAGCATCTGCAATTGTCACAGATATGGGAGGAACAACTTGCCATGCAGCAATTGTAAGCAGAGAAATGGGAATTCCTTGTATAGTCGGAACAGGAAATGCAACTAAAACCCTAAAGGAAAATACAATGATAACAGTTGATGCAACCCATGGCAAAGTTTATGAGGGAAAGGTTGCATTCAAGAAAAAAGAGCAGAAGGAGCAAACGATGCAGCGCAGCGAACTGATTACAGCAACTCAAATAAAGGTTATCATGGACTTTCCTGACTTCGCTGAAAAGGCTGCTGCGACAGGAGCAGACGGTGTAGGACTGTTAAGAGCAGAGCATATGATCCTTGGAAACAATATGCATCCTGCTTATCTGGTTAAGCAGGGAAGAAAAGAAGAGCTTATCAAAATACTTGTTGAGGGAATATCAAAGGTTGCAAGGGCATTTGACGGAAAGCCAGTGTGGTATAGGACACTTGATGCTCCAACAGATGAGTTTAAAACATTGGAAGGCGGCGAAGATGAGCCGGAAGAAGAAAATCCAATGCTTGGTTGGAGAGGCATAAGAAGAGGGCTTGACCAAAGAGGAATGCTTAAGGCTGAGTTTGAGGCAATCAAAAAAGTGCACGATATGGGACTTAAAAATGTAGGGGTAATGATACCTCTTGTTACAAGAGTGGATGAAGTTAAAGAAGCAAAAGAGGTTCTTGAAGAAGTTTTTGATGATGAGTTTGTTGAGTTCGGTGTTATGGTTGAAACTCCTGCAGCAGTCTGGATAATAGAAGACATATGCAAGCTTGGTATAGAGTTCATAAGTTTTGGAACAAATGACTTGACGCAGTACACTTTGGCTATAGACAGAAACAATGGTTTAGTACAAAAGTATTACGACGAGCTTCACCCTGCTGTTCTTGCAGAGATATCAAGAGTAATTAATATATGCAAAAAATATCACGTGCAGACCTCAATATGCGGCCAGGCCGGCTCAAACCCAAAGATGGCCTCATTTTTGGTAAGGCAGGGCATTGACAGCATAAGCGCAAACCCTGATGCAGTAAACCAGATAAGGTCCACAGTTGCTGTGACAGAGAAAAAGCTTTTGCTTGATGCAGAGAGAAGAAACTTAAGGCCAAACCATTAAAATTTTATTTTTAATTTTTTTAATTCTTTAACAAGTTTTTCATGAGAAGTATAGTGTATTCCATGAAGCCCAAGTCTTGAAGCAGCATCAGAATACTCTTTTATGTCATCTATGTAAACGCATTCATCTGGTTTCAGGTTTAGTTTTTTAAGCGCATCAAGGTATATCTGCTTTTCCGGCTTTTTATAACCCACTTCAAAAGACAGTGTAACAGAATCAAACAAAGGGAATAATTCTGATTTTTTCATTACATAATCAAAGTCTATTTTATTTGTATTTGAAAGCAATGCAACCTTGTAATTTTTCTTTAATTTTTTTATTAAAGAGAATGTTGTTTTGATTTCCTGAAAAAGCTTTCTGCTGAACAAATCAAAAAAATTGTTTTTGTTAATATCAATTCCAAGATCTTTTATTATTTTTTCAAAGAAAGAAGAAGGGGAAATTTTTCCTATCTCAAGCCTTGAATGCATCCCTGTATTAAAAATCAAATCATATATGTAATCATAATCTTTACCGGACAATTTTACAAGCTCTCTCAGAAAAATATCATTATCCCATTTGTGTATTACATTTCCATAATCAAATATAACTGCCTTTATCATAAAAAAACAGACAAAGAGCTTAAATAAAAAACTTTTGGAAATTGCTTATGCTAATTTTTCCCTGATTATGTTCTCGAGGTTTATTCCTGGAGTGTATTGCACTGCAAACTTAAACCCAATATCTTCGGCTATATCAACGTATTTCTTGTTGTCGTCAACAAAGAAAAGTTTTTCCGCGGGCAATCCAATCATGCTTATAGCATAATCAAAAAATTCCTTTTCTGGCTTTCTTGTTCCTGCCCTGTATGATAAAGCCAAAGAATCAAAATAATTAATCACATCTGATTTTTTTATAACCTGTTCATAGTCTGCCTGATTTGTATTTGAAATTAATCCAAGACTGTATTTCTCCTGCTTTAGTTTCTTTACAAGATTGATATTTCTCTTTATTTTTCTTGAAAATCTTCCTGTAAAAGCATCCAAGAAAATTTTTTCAGTTACTCTTTTTTTGTTAATACCTGCTTGTTCAGTTACTAGGTTGTAAAAACTCTTTAAGGGCATTAGATTTGTATCAATAACCTGATAAAGCCCTGAGCCGAATATAATTTCATATAAATTATCTTTATATTCTTTGCTTTTGTTTTTACCAATTTTATTTATGAAGGTCCAGTTATTGAATTTATGAAGAACATTGCCGTAATCAAAAAGCCCTCCTTCAATCTGTCTTTTATTTTTTATTATTTCCATAAAAAATAAAGTTACCATTAAGTAATAAAAGTCTTTCGTTTTGAAATATTAATTTTCAATATGGAAAGATATTTAAACAACAGTTTTTGATTTTCTTACTATGAACAGGGGCAGGCCAATCCGGAGCAGGATAAGGCAGAATATTGTGGAGATTTTGTACTTTATGAAGTCTGCTTACGGTTATGAGATTTACAAGGTGTATGTTGATATATTTCCCTCTGTTACAATGCGCTCTATTTACTATCATTTAAAAAAAGGCCTTTCATTAAAAGAGTTCAAGATAAGTAAAATAAAAAGCGAGAAAGGAGACTATTCATGGGGCCTGGAAGCAGAAAAAACTTATTATTCGCTTGATGCAAACGCAAAACCTCAGATAGACAAGAAAGTAAAAGTTTATTTTGAGAAAAAACCTAGAAAAGCCCAGCAAAAAAAGTGAATATGTTCTGTATTAAAGACCAGAAAACATTGAGGACTATTAATCCAAGTACAACAAGGCTTGTTCCTTTCCATATTCTGTCGCCTTTTTCCTTGCCAAAAAACCTGTGCGCTGCTAGCTGAACCATT
>JAQTRH010000020.1:0-3483 GCA_028711925.1 Candidatus Nanoarchaeia archaeon
GTAACTGATGTGCTTGCCCTTGTTGTTCCTGACTGCTGCAGTCTTATAATAAACTGGTTTTTACTTCCTGTTGAAAGATAAACATAGGCTGTTATTGAATTAATATTGCTTTGTGAAATTGAAGGAAATCCCCATTCTTCATAATATCCATTTTCGTTGTTGCTGTTTGCCGTAATTCTATCCCCTGAAGTAGAAGGAGTGCTTGGGCTGTAAACTCCGTCGTTTACGCAATCATAATGGTTGGTGCAGTCAGATATAAAACCAGTCTGGACATCTGAATTAGGGTCATACTCTGTTACAACTGGGTCAACTGCCAGATACCATGGTCTTGCTTCTGTGAATATTTGTGAATCATAATCAATATAAGAAGGGCCAACCTGCCAAACCTTTGGAGTCTCTTTCGGCGGCAGGAATGAGTAATTTACAACTGAATTATTTTCCATATCCTGCCATCTAAGTACATTCTTATTATCTTCGTGAGTTATTGCTGCATTTCCACCGTCAATTATCATAAAACTATCCGGCAAAACTTCATTGTAATCAAAATAAGATTCATTTGTGTAAGAGATTATTTTAACTGATGAATCAACTTTCTCATGCCATGGGTCTGTTGTGGCAGGAATATTTCTTAAAATATCAAATTCATAGTAATCCATTACAGTGAAATAAGAATTCATTGTGCTGTCTGCATAATCAGAAACTGCGCTTACAAACAATGAGTAATTTCCTTCTGCATTTGTTTCAGAATAAGACGCTTCATAAATTCCATCTTCAGTTTCAGTTATAGTTTGTTCCGATGTTGAATAATACGATGTTTCATTTAATGGGTTTGTTATAGTTAGTTCAACTTCTGCATCAGAAACTAAATGCCCTTTATTATCCAAAACAACCATTATAATTTCTGCTTTCTCGCCTGGATGATAAATTGATTTTTTTGTGTTTACTGTTGCAACTCCTATCTCAAAGATTTGTTCTGAGAGCATTGGGACAGTCCATTCAACCTTGTCATAAAGGCCATTGCCATTTGAATCAATAAATAAAACACCATATTCAGGATTGTCTGTTACATCAATTCTTGAGTTATCTTTAAGATGGTAAATTCTTGGATTTTCAATTTTTTCTGGTATGTCTGAATATGCTTTTACATTATGATAATGCACTGAGGACTCTGAATAAATCTTTACTTTTTTTATTGCATTTCCGTTTGCAGCATAAATCTCCTGTTTTTTAGGGGAAGGGGTTTCGTATTCAACAAAATACTCGCTTTTGGTTTTGTTTATGCTGTCCTTGATTGAAAAAACCTTTTCGTCTTTTATTGTTTCACCCAGCTGGAAATATGCTTCTTTTTTTGATTGCCCTAAACTTAAAAGCGCGCTCAATATTCCTGATTTTTTTTCATTGATTAGTTTATCCTCTTTTTTTACAACAATATTCTCAGATTCCTTAGGAGTTTTAAAAGAAAAATCAATCTCTTTAATTTCATCTGCAAAATTCTCAATTGTTATCTTCTTAGTCCATTTAACAGGTTTTCCAATCTCTGCATCTCCTTGAGTTAAATTTTCAGTTAAATAAATGCTTTCATTATCTGATGGAAGAACTCTCATAACACTTTCATTTGAGCTTGGCATGAAAACAATTGTTTCATTCCAACTTTGTATTTTAACTCCGTTAAACTTAACAACAGCAGAGTAATCTCCTGGACTTAAATTAAAGGTATCAACCTCAAATACTGCTTCACCATAATCATCAGTTGTTTTTGTTTCAAAGAGATCATTGTTTAGATACAAACTTATGTTCATAAAACTAATAACACTATCATTGACATATTGAAGTCTTGAATAAAAAGTCTGGATTTCACCTTTAGAGATTTCCTGTTTTTCAAAATAGCTACTTATCCTTGTTTTTATTTCTGTCTCTCTCCTGAAAGAAGCATTAAGAGAGCTTATCCTGCTGTAATAGATTTCTGAATAAAGGTTTTCTTCATCTAAGCTGTAATCAACATAGATAACCTGCGCGCTTACTTTATTGTTGTTTGTTGCCCCGTATTTTCCATAAAAAAGATAAAAAATATCATCCCATTCATTTGATGATGAGCTCATTTCAATGAAATTGCAGCATTTTTCGGCTCCATAACACAAGGTTAATGAGCTTTCATTTTCCACAGAATAAACATTCCATCTTGTGCAAATATTGCTTTCATTCAATGACTCATCTATTTCTGTGTTTCCAACATCAAAATCAACGATCCCCTCTAAACTTTCAATTCCATCATTATCAACATCATAATCTGAATCTTTGCTGTACTCAAGATTTATTTTTATCCTGCTTTCGTTTGTATTATTATCAATAATATTATCAGAAGCGAATATTAAGGGAATTATAATCGTTGATAAGGTGACAATCAAAATGATCAGTGAATTATTTATTTTGCTTGCTTCTTTTCTCATTCCTTTTTTTATTTTAACTTTCATCTTATTTTCATCAGTTTTTCATTTGCCCTTTTGTATGATGTCCATATGGTTCTTTCATCCCTGTTAAGGATTTCAGCAATTTCATGATTTCTCATACTTTCATTCTCTTTCAGATATATTGTAAGAGCTTCCAACAATCCAACATCGCGGTTTGCAAACACAGAAATAGGAATATTTTTCAGATTGTTTTTAAAAACAAAACTGCCTTTGAACTTTTTCCTTGCATTATTGTAGCTTGCCCATATAATTCTGTCATCCCTGTTTAAAAGTAAGGCAATCTCATGATAGTTAAGATTAAACTCATCTTTAAGATAGATTGCTAATGATTCAAGAATTCCAAGGTTTCTTTTTCTGAATATGCAGCATGGAACATTTATTTTAGTTCCATTTTCTTTTTCCTTAAGAATATCAATAAATTTTTCAAGGGAAAGATTATTTTTTTTCAGAACAGACTTGACAAAAACTCCTATTGCTTCAACTTCTCTCTCTAATTCTTTATCTAACACTTGCGCTTGCATTAAATCCCTCTTTTTAAAACTGTTTTTCCCCAAAAACCTCTATAGTTTTACATTCTGCATAAATTATATTTAAATCTTTCTTTTTTCTTACATACCTTGTAAGATAAAATACATATTCTGTAAGAGTTTTAACATTCTCAGTAAGAGAAAAAAGAACAAATTATGATTAAAACTGCCTTCCTATTCTTTTTTGCAGCTCAATGCATTTGTCAAAGACAAGATTTTTTTCATTCTTTGGAAGGTTTTTATAGAGAAGTTCTATTCTCGGATAAAGGCGTTTCGCATCATTTATTTCATTGTTATTAATGTGGTTATGGCTCCACTCAATAAGCTCCTCAATTATGTCTCTTTCCTTTCTAGCTATCAAGGTTCCTCCAAGCTCGGCATATTTTGAGTTTATCTCTTTCATTTTCATGATTTTTGATTGCTCGTCACTGCCATAGTAATTTTTTTCAAAACTTTTATTGGAATTATAGCCTTTTACAGTTAATACC
>JAQTRH010000020.1:3493-13043 GCA_028711925.1 Candidatus Nanoarchaeia archaeon
GTAACCGACAAGAGCGCCAATAACAAGCACGCCTATTATTATAAAAAAGATATCTCTTCTTTGAAATCCAAGGTTCATATTTAATATAGAAAATCCAGTTACTCCCTGCATATCCTGCTCAAGCTGGACAGGGCCAACCAATGCAACAGAGGCACTGTTCTTGACATCATTCATGCTTACTCTCTTATTCACTAAATATCTTATTTCCTGCCCTGTAAATCCAACTTCTGCAAACCCAAATTTCACGATAGGGTCGTCTTCAATTACCTCATAATTTTTTGTTAAGAAGCTTATATCTGAAGAGCTTTCAGCTATGCTTTTTGGGATTATCTCATATAGTATCACATCCTTTACGCTAGAACTTCCTTTATAGGATAATGATTTTAGGATAAGGCTTTTTTCCTGCATGCTGTTGTCTATGTAATCTATCTCTATGTTGTAAAGGCTCGCAAGAATCTCAATATTTTCCTGTATCTTGATATTTTGCTTTTTATAGCTATCTTTTTTTATTGATTCAAAACCTGGATTTTCAAAAAGCTTGTCTATCGCAAGGTCTATGCTTCCCTCACTTAAGCTTTGCACTGTGTTGTCTTTCTGTATAACCTTTATACTTCTCGGAGTTGTCTGCATTATCTTTTTTATCTCAAGGTCAAACTTGCTTATCTCATTGTCAAGCTGCGCTTCTGTCATGTATTTATCTTTCAAGGATTCAATGTCTTTTTTTAATTTTTCAAGCGTTGTTTTTGCATCATCTATTTTTTTGTTAAGCTCTAAATATTCAACAATCTCTTTTTCCTCTTCTTCGTTAATGCTTGATGATATATCCTCAATATCTATCAACAGGGTTTCAATTCTTTTTATTTCATCATTCACCTTATAAACAAGGTTTGGAGGCAGCACTTTGGGCGCCTCCTCCTTGCTTTCGCTTACACTCTCTTTTTCCTTTGATGATGATTTTACAGATGTTGCATAAACCTCATTTGAAAGCTCACTTGGGTTTCCTGCCTTATCAAAGGCATTTATTTTGTAGTAATATGTTGTTTTATCCTGCGTTGAATAGTCTACAAATTTTGTGATATTTCCTGTCTCAGAATAAAAATCAAGATAGTTGACTCCAGAAGATGTTGATCTGTAAATCCGGAAGTAGTCTACTTCCTCTCCCTCATAATACCAGTTAAGCTCGATCCTTCCGTCATTTGTTGGTTTTGCTTCAATATTTATCGGTGTTGGCGGCTTTTTTGTGTCAACAACAAATATTTTGCCTTCTTTTATTATATTTCCGATTATTCCATTTTTGTTTGTTCCTGAAAAATAAAACGTTCCCACTTTGTTGTCATCTTCATTAGTTATTATCATGTATCCTGTCCATTTTCCATCTTTTTCTGTTAATGAAACAAGTCTTTTCGAGCCAGGTGATGTATCAAAGCTGTACTCAAGCTTTGGCGTTTCCTGAATGTCTTCTGAAGGAATTAAAGTTACTGTGATTACGCCTTCTGTTAAAGGAGAGGAATCGCTTAAAATTATCTCTGCATAAGGAGGAAGGTCGATTGTAAAAGTAATTATTTCTGATTCATCCATCTTATAACCCTGTAAATCCTGGCACCTTACATAATACTTCTGAGTTCCTTTTGAAAGGCTGTTAATATTTTGCTTATGAACCTTTTCCCCAGTAGTTTCAAATGATTTTGGCAGATTTTCATAATCTGCATTTGCCGTCCCATATCTGCATATAGCATTCTCATTTGTTGTTATTTCCAATGTTACAGTGTCTGAACTTATAATTCCTGAAGGATATTTTGAGAGTATCTTTGGGGCAGAGCTTTCAACATCACCTGAAAACTGCTTTGTTTCAACTATTGCGCCGTTTTCTGCAATGAGATCTGCTGAAACAGAGTACTGCCCTGGATTAATCGCCCTGAATGTTCTTGTTATTGTTTTAGACATCTCATTTTCAATCTGTATAATATCATCTGAAATATTCAGGTTTGTGTAATGAACGTACAATGTTCCGTTAAAAGGAGAGCTAGAAGAGAGCGAAACCAATAAAGTATTGGCATCGCCCTGCATCACTAGATTGGGGGATGACAGCCCTATTGATGCACCTTGGACTACTGGAATTATTAAAGCAATCACCAATAGTGCTGTCATTTTAGCGTTCATTTTTGCTCTCCTTGAGTATGAATTTTTTTAGATCTTCGATTATCAAGCTCTTGATATAGTCAGATTTTGCAAGGCCCATCTTTTTAGAAACATCCTCTAATTTTTCATTTAGCTCGTCTTTAATTGAAAAGTTGATTTGGGCCATTTTATGTTTCTGCCAGCAATTTACTAAAATAATACTAATAATACACTAATAATATACTATTTATACACTATTTCATTACTATTTATATATAAACCTTTCGATTATTACGTTCTTGAAATTCTTTCGTAAAAATAAGAAAAAATACATAAAATACAGAAAAATCAAAGATTTAACCTGCTTATTCTTTTAAATTTCAGACACAATACATCTTTTATGAATAAAACAAGATTTGCTGTTTTAACTGGATTTTTTGTTTTACTGACTCCACTGTTGATCAGCGCAGATTTACAACTAAAACCTTTAATAGAAAAAGAGCTGGAAATAGGTAAAACTTACAAAAATCTGTTCATGGTTGAAAACACAGATTATTCAAGCGATGAAAAAAGCTGCATAGATGCCTTTGTTTATTACAATATTTCAGGAAAAGAATTATTTCATGAGGATAATTTCAATGTTAAATGCATGAATAAATATAAATCTTCTGGGACAGGAGCATTTACGCCTGAAAAACCAGGAAAATATCTTTTGTGCGGCCTTATCCTTAATTCCACTGCAGAATATAGAAATAATGCATCCTGCACTGAAATTTTTGTAAAGGCAATTCCAAAAAGATCATTCAATATTTCAATTAATGTAAATGTTGTTAACCAGGATACATTCAAAGTTAAAGAAAAAGATGAAACTACTGATTCTAGGCAAGCAAATTCAGATTCTCCTGGCCAGCCAATCACAGGAAAAACTGTTTATGAGTCAAGCTCTATAAAATCAGTTAACGTATCAAGGTATATCTTCATAGGAATCCTTGTTCTGTTTGTTGCATTATTGCTTTTAAAAAAATAATCAATTAAAAAATTCTATTCGAATTTCTTTAATGTATTCATTTCTTAATAGTAATAATACTTTAACTGCTATGGAAACTTTTTTAAATTCATTTGATTTTTAGTTTTTGTATGGATGAAAAAGAAAACAAAAAGACAATGAAACATGATTCAGATGAAGGAAAGATTCTTGTCAGGGCAATTGTTGAAATAGTTGGAAAACCAAAAGAGCATGTTGAAAATTCATTGAAGGTTGTAGTTGAAAAAATAAAAGAGGGAAAAGACCTAAAAATAATTGATGAAAAAATTTTTGATGCAGAGCCATATGAAAAAATGTTCAGCGCTTTTGTTGAACTGGAATTGCTTTTAAACAATATAGATTCCCTTATAGGCTTCTGCTTTGATTATATGCCCTCTTCTCTTGAAATAGTCGAGCCTGAGAAAATGAAATTCAACTCCAACGAATTGGCGGCAGTTTTAAATGACATGGTTGGAAAGCTGCAAAACATAAACGTTAGGGCAACCCAAAACAATATAGAGCAGCAATCAATCAAAAAGAGCATGTTTAACCTTCTCAAGAATATGATGCTAATCCTGCTTAAATTTAAGGATATGGATATAGAGCATTTATCAAAAAACAGCGGAGTTGATGCGAAAGCCTTAAAACCTATTCTTGATTCAATGATTAATGAGAAATTAATAGAATTAAAAGACAATATATACAGCATGAAAAAAGATGGATGATCTTAAAAAGCAAGCGGAAGCAGTGCTGTTCGCAGCCGGAGACAGAATTGAGTTAAGTGAAATTGCAAGGCTTTGCAAAACCAGCCCAAATAATGTTAAAAATGCTCTTAATGAGCTGAAAAAATCTTACAAAAACAATGATTCAGGGCTTATGGTTGTTGATGACGGAAATTTTTGGAAGATTACCGTTAGGGAAGCATATATTCCTTTAGTTCAGCAGATTAATCCAAGAACAGAGCTTGACAGAACAACCATTGAAACTCTTGCAGTTATAGCATGGAAATCTCCAATACTCCAGTCAGATGTTATAAAAACAAGAACAAATAAGGCATACGACCATATAAAAGAGCTTGTTGATTCAGGGTTTTTAGTTAAGGAAAGGTACGGCAGAAGCTATATGCTCAGACTGTCAAAAAAATTCTTTGATTACTTTGATTTAAGCGATAAAGAGGATATTAAAAAACGCTTCAAGGATTTTGTGGATATAAACGAGGAAGAGCTCATAAAATTAGAGAAAAAGAAAATAAAAGAAGAGCATGAAAAACAAGATATTGATGATGATATTCTTAGAGAAACCCAAAAGCAGCTGGAAATCCAGCAAGAGCAATCCACTGAAAGCAAGAGCGAAAACCTTTCTGATGAAGTAAAATGAAAACAGGGGTTTATTCTGCTCATGATGATGATTCTATTTTAGGCTTAGGCGGAAGAATTGCCCAGCACATAAAAAACAATGATGATGTTTATGTTGTTGTCTGCAACCCTGGAATGAATGCATACATAGTTAATTTTAATATAAATGAAAACCCTTCTCCAAATGAATTAAGGATGACAAGGAAAAATGAAATAATTAATGCATTGAAAATTTTAGGAGTTAAAAAAGAAAGATTGTATTTTCTGGACTTAAACAAAAAAAACAAAAGGGTTCGTGAAAACATGGAAAAGGCAAAAGAGCAGCTCCTTGAAATAACAAAAAAAGAAAAACCGGATATTGTTTATTTTCATCATCCTGATACACATAAGGACCATAGGGCCGTAAATAAAATAATGATTGAAATTTTAGATGAGATACATAAAAAACCAGAGGCATTTGAGTTTATTATATGGACAAAAGAGCTTGCCAAGGGAAGAAATGATGTTAATGAGAATTTTGTTCTTGAGATTAAGGGAAACATTATAAAAATTAATATTAATAAAGAGCTTGAAATGAAAAAAAAGGCCATAATGCAGATGAAAAGCCAGGTTGAAAAACATCCTTATCCAGAATGGCAAAAATTAAAAAACCCGGTGCTTGATAAAAAATTCATTGGTTATTTTTTAAAAGAAAATGAAAATTTTGTAAAGGTGGAATAATGCTTTTATTAAAATGCCCTAAGTGCGGTCAAAAGATGAAGTATGATGCTGCGAACAATAGAAATATAAATAAAAAAAGAAAAAAATGTGTTTACTGCGGACATTCCTTTAAAGCAGTTGAAAACATTGTTAAAAAGGTTTCATTAAAAACGCCAAAAGCTTAAATAGTTGAAGTTTTCTTTAATGAATAACTGAACAAAAGCTTCGGTTAGAAAGGTGATAAGAATAAAACAAGAAAAATCTGAAACATCTTTAAAAGTTAAAAGGCTTTTCAAAGATGCAGAGCTTCCAGAATACGCCTTAAACACAGACATAGGGATTGACATAAGAGCAAATGAAACAGTTGTAATTCCTGTTTCTGAGCAAAAGACAATAAAGACAGGACTGGCAATAGAAATACCAGAGGGTCATGTCGGCCTAATAAGAGACAGGGCAGGCATAATAACAAAGATGGGAGTTCATACAGCAGCAGGCACCTTTGACCCTGCATACAGGGGAGAAGTCTCAATAGTCCTTGTTAACTGCGGAGAGCAAGATGTTGAGGTTGAGAAGGGCATGAGAATTGCGCAGATGATAATACTCCCTGTAACAAAGGCAAAGATACAAGAAGTTAAACAACTGTCTTCCACCGAAAGGGGAGAAAGAGGATTTAGCTCAACAGGCCTTAAAAAAGTAATTAAAAAGATTGATAAAATAAAAAAGTGATTTTTTCTTAATCTTTTTTAGTTTTTTTAATTTTGTCTTTTTTACTAACCCAAAAGATATATAAACTATTAAAGATTACTATTTATCGAGGAAAATGGATGAAAATACTGCAGAAAAAAACACTGAAAAAAAACAGGAAAGAGTAGTAAAAAGGCTTGTTTCAGAAGAGATGAAAGAATCATATCTTTCATACTCTATGAGTGTTATAGTAGGCAGGGCCCTTCCTGATGCCCGCGATGGCCTAAAGCCGGTTCACAGAAGAGTTCTTTACACCATGTATGAGAATGGATTATTGCATAACAAGCCATTTAGAAAATCTGCAAATGTTGTTGGAAACTGCATGGCCAAATACCATCCTCACGGCGATGCAGCTATTTATGATACTTTAGTCAGGATGGCTCAGGATTTCTCTTTAAGATACCCATTAGTTCAGGGCCACGGTAACTTTGGCTCAATTGATGGTGATTCCGCGGCAGCTATGAGATATTGTATTACTGGAGATTCATTAATATTAACAGATAAGGGAATGTTAGATATAAAAGATATCTCCAATAAAAAAGAAGCAAAAATTAATATGAAAGTTTTATCTTTTAATAACAAAAAAAATACAGCTTCAAAATTTTTTAATTCTGGGAAACATGATATTATTTTGTTGCAGACTAATTTAGGATATAAAATCAAGGGCTCATATAACCATCCAGTTATGTGCTGGACAACAAAAAACAAAATTCCAGAAATACAATGGAAACTTCTTGAAGATATTAAAGAAGGAGACATGGTTCTTTTGAATAGAAATTCATCCTTATTTGCAAAAGCAGATTTAAACTTAACCAAATTCAAGCCAAAATTCAACAAGAAAGCAAAAGAGATAACTCTTCCTTCAAAAATGAATGAAGAACTGGCCTTTTTATTAGGGGCCCTAATTTCAGAAGGTTCTTTCCACCAAAATAAAATATATTTTAGTAATTCAGACATGGAATTTTATAATCATGTGAAAGAAATAATTCATGACCAATTTAAAGGAGTTTTATTATATGAAAGAAAAATAGCTGGAAATTGCTTAGAGTTAAATATTTATCATAAAAATATTGTTGATTTTTTAAAAAATATAGGTTTTAAGGACGAAAAGTCAAATAAAAAAGAGATTCCATTTTCAGTACTGCAATCATCTAAAAAGGTTGTTTCAAGTTTTTTAAAGGGTTTATTTGAGGGGGATGGTTCAGTTATATATAAAACAGACAAAAGGCATAATGGAAAAAGCATTGAGTTAACCTATAATTCAAAAAGCGAGATTTTAATCAACCAATTAAAAATTTTATTGCTAAATTTTGGGATAGTTACAACACATCCTTACAAAGACAAAAGAAATGAGTGCTATAAGCTAATAATTTCTGGTTATTATTCCATTAAAAAATTTAAGGATGAAATAAACTTTTTCTCAATAAGAAAAAAAGAAGCTGTTCTTAAAATTGATGAAATAAACTCAAAAAGGATGAGCAAAACAGATTATATTCCTTTTTTAAGCGCTTATCTAAGGAAAAAGTACAAATCAACCTTTATAGCAAAAAATAATTTTGACAGATACTCTAATTTAGAAAAAAATTATAGCAAATTAACAGCAATTATTGATGGAAAGGACAAGAAAATTATTGATATGCTTATTAAACAAAAATATTTTTTTGATAAGGTAAAGTTAATCAAAAAACTGGATAAAAAAGAAGAAGTGTTTTCAGTGAAGGTTAACAGCAATTGCCATTCTTTTGTTTGTAATGGGTTTATTAACCATAACACAGAAGCGCGCCTTCCAAAAATCTCAGAAGAGATAATGGAAGATATTGAAAAGGATACAGTTGATTTTAATCCAAATTTTGACGGCTCTGCAAATGAGCCATTGGTTCTTCCCTCAAAGGTTCCAAATCTTCTTTTAAATGGTTCATCAGGAATTGCAGTTGGAATGGCCACAAACATTCCTTCCCATAACCTTAATGAGGTTGCGGATGCAATAGTAAGGGTTATTGACAATCCTGATACAACAATTGATGAGCTTAATCAGATAATCAAAGGGCCTGATTTTCCTACAGGAGCATTGATATGCGGAAGAAACGGAATAAAAAGCGCTTACAGCACAGGAAGAGGTAAGGTAATTATAAAATCAAAAGCAGAAGTTGTTGATGAAAAAGGCAAAAAAAGAATCATTGTTTCTGAAATTCCATATATGGTTAATAAATCTGTGCTTATGGAGCAGATAGCTGATAATGTAAGAAACAAAATAATAGAAGGCATATCTGACCTTAGGGATGAGTCTGACAGGGAAGGAATTAGGATAGTTATTGAATTAAGAAAGGATGCAAATCCTGATGTTGTCCTCAACCAGCTTTACAAGCACACAAGGATGCAGGATTCTTTTGGCATAATAATGCTTGCCCTTGTCAAGAACCAGCCAAAGGTGCTTAATCTTAAAGAGATAATCCTTTGTCATATAAATCACAGAAGAGAAGTAATAAGAAGAAAAATACAGTTTGAGCTTAAGAAAGCAGAAGAAAGAGCACATATCCTTGAAGGGCTTAGGATAGCTCTTGCCAATATAGATTCTGTTGTTGATATGATAAAAAAAGCAGACTCAACTGAGGATGCAAGACAGGTTTTAATGAGTGCATTCAGCCTTACAAAAAAACAGGCAGATGCTGTACTGGATATGAAACTTCAGAAATTAAGCTCATTAGAGCAGAAAAAGCTAAAACAGGAGCTTGAGGAACTTATTAAGAAAATAGAGGAATACAAATCAATACTTGCATCAGAGCAGAAAATACTTGATATAATAAAAAAAGAGCTTACTGAGCTCAAGCAAAAGTATGGTGATGAAAGAAGAACACAGATTATTGATGGAGAAGAAGAAGACATAGACATAGAAGATTTAATAGAAGATGAAGAGGTTGTTATAACTGTAACTCACGCAGGCTATATAAAAAGAATTCCTTTAATTGAATACAGGGAACAGAGAAGGGGAGGAAGGGGAGTTATAGCAACAAGAACAAGAGAAGAAGACTTTGTGGAAAATATTTTCATCTCATCTACACACTCATATTTACTGTTCTTTACCAACAAAGGAAATGTTCATTGGCTAAAAGCTTACAAGGTTCCAGAAGAGTCAAAACAGGCCAAAGGAAAGGCAATTGTAAACCTTCTTGACCTAAAAGGAGAGTATGTAACAACAGTTATTCCTGTCAAGGAATTCAAAAAAGGATATTATCTTTTTATGGCCACAAAAAAAGGGTTTGTAAAGAAAACAGAGCTTGAGTTATTTTCGAATCCAAGGGCAGGGGGAATAAGGGCATTAAGCCTGGATGAAAATGACGAACTGATAAATGCAATCCTTACAGACGGAACAAAGAACATTCTTCTTGCAACAAGAAACGGAATGGCTGTAAAATTTAAGGAGAACAATGTTAGGCCTGTTGGAAGGACAGCAAGAGGAGTCAGGGGAATAAGGCTAAAAAACAATGATGAGTTAATAGGAATGATAATGGCCCATGATGCTTACACTCTTCTTACAGTAACAGAGAATGGATATGGAAAAAGAACAAAAATAGAAGACTACCGCCTAATAAACAGAGGCGGCTCTGGAGTG
>JAQTRH010000103.1 GCA_028711925.1 Candidatus Nanoarchaeia archaeon
GCGCTACAGGCATTACTGATGCTTCCTTTATTACTTTTTCAACATCAACTCCGTCAAAAGCTGCTACCAATGCCTTTACTCTTGCAGCATCTGGCTTTGCTCCTGCGGCCTCTAAAACCTTTGTTACTGTTGCTTCGTCTATTTTTCCTCCAGCTTTGTGGATCAACATTGCAGCGTATACATACTCCATTTTATTTACCTCCGATTATTATTGTTCTCCGGATTTTTCATCCGGCTTTGATGATTGTTCTTGCTTCTTATCTTCCTTCTGTTCTTTTTCTTGTTTAGCTTCTGTTTTTTTTTCTGGTTGTCCTTTATCTTCTTCTGTTTCTTTTTGCTGTTTCTCTTGCTCTGCTGTTTTTTGCTTAATCTCCTGTTTTGGAACATCAGGGATATTAAGCTTTGACTTTAATGCAAGCATTTCATTGTTTGCCTTTGCTATTATCTGCTCTTTTGTTTCATCTGTTATGATGTTCTGTGCAAGCGCAACTGCTTTTGCATTATTGAATGCCTTTGCTATCATTATTTCTGTTGTTGCGTCTGTGAGGAATGATAACTCAAGGGCAATTGTAATTGATGAACTGTAAGCCTGTTTTATCTTGTCCATAAATTCATCCTCATCAATCTCTAGCACATCTCTTTTGAATATTGTTCCGTTATCATAAACTGCTACAAGATTTAAGCCAATTTCCATTGGCTGAACACCCAGTCTTGAAAGGACTCCTGCCATCTGGGCATTCACTACTTCTCCTTCTTTTACAACAACAGCATCCTGCTTTATCGCTATCTTGCCATTTTCTATTCCTGTTTTTATTCCTGCTGAGGCAAGCTCGCTTATTATTGGGCCTGGTGAAAATGATGTTGGGCCTGCTGTAACAACAATGTCTCTTGGGGCTGTTTGACCTGCTTTTGCAGGAGCGTTTGACCTGCTCTTCTTTAATATTTTTGCAAGCTTGAATGGGTCATGTTTTGTAAATATTAATGCAGGCATTCCTTTAAGATGATCATTAAGATTTTCAATGCCTTTTTTCTTTTCTTTTGAGTTTTCAAAGACAATTTTCATCAATCTTGTCTTTGTCATCTTTATCACAGCCGTGTCCCTAAGCTGTAATCTCATCTTCTGCAATTGCGGTGCAGGAAGGTTTTCCATGTCAACTAAGCCTATAACAGGGTAGCTGTCAACAAGCTTCTGGAATTCATTTACTGTTTTCTTTTTTTGTTCTGAAACATGAGCCATTTATAACACCTTTACAGGCTTACCCATTGTAAGCTTTAAAAAAATAGATTTGATATTGTGATTTTCATTTGGCAAATGATGGATTAACTGGTCATAGGCATTGTATGCATTATCAACAACCTGGTTTTCATCCATTTTTTCATTTCCCACCATTAATTGTACAATAAGGCTTGTCTTGGCTGAAACCTTTATTGTTTTCCTGAGATCTTCAGATAAGTTATTAAGGTCTGTTTTTTCTGTTACAACACAACCTGCTTTTGGGTTTGGCATTTTTCCCCTTGGACCGAATGTCCTTCCAAAAGTTGCAGCAACCTTTGGCATTATATTTGATTGTGCTATAAAGAAATCATAATCATTGCAGAGCTTTTTTGAAAGCTTTTTGTCTTTTGCGTATTTTTCAAAATCATCAACTACAACAGCATTGTCGCAGGCTGATTTTGCCTTTGAAGCAAGCTCAGGTGATACCAGAGCGCACACTTTAGAATTTTTTCCTTTATCATGATGAAGCTTTAAAAAGAACTCTACCTGATGCTCTGGCTTCTTTAAATCTAAATCCTTGAGATTTACGATTAAATCAACCTTTTGATTGAAATTTCTCTTCTTAGAATCTTCTTTTACCTTTTTTAAGGCTTCTAATAACTTCTTTTTGTCCATTGAAACAACCTCCACCCTCCTACTGGCCTAAAAGGTCGCGTAGTCCACGGGAACGCTGTAATAATCATTATTACTTACTTTAAATAGTGACTTTTTGCTAGTTTATAAATCTTTTGTTAAACATATGTTTTTCTGCTTTCTATGTTTTGATAAGGGATTTCACCAAACTCGCAATAGCTGCATGTTGGGTCTAAATTTATCCAGTCATCTTGTGTTTTGTATTTTTTTAATGCATCCTCAAGCTTAATCTGGACATATACATGGCCTGGAATAAAAACAAACCTTGTTTCAACCCCTATTGCTTCCTGAAGATTAGCAAGCAGCACAGCAATTCCATCACAATCAGCTCCGCCTGTTGCCAAAACTTCCCTTGCAGACTCGATATACTCTGTTTCTGGGTCGCTTACATAGTTGAAATTATCCCTTACAAAGTAAAATATTGCCTTTGCCTGGCAGACCTTTCCGCTGTCGCATGACTGTGATGCAACCTTGGATGCTGTCTGCTTTATCAAAGGGTCATTAGGGTCAATTAATTCAATAAACTGACTTCTTGCAAATATGGTGCTGTTTCTTTCCACGAAATCAATTTTTTCAGGCAAAATATCTTCTTTTGAGGGAATGTTCTTTGGTTCTGGGTCAATCTTTATTTTGTAGTGAGGAACAATCCATAAAATTAATAACAGAATCATGAACAAAGCAAGAATATAAACAATAGGGCTTCTTCCTTTGTCTTCTTCTGTTAATTCTTCATTTAATTTATTATTCTCAAGCTTCATCTGTCCTCCAGTATGGCTTTATCTCTGTATCCTTAATCTTCTGTCTTTTTCCTTCATTGTATTCCTTTAATCCAAGCCATGCAATCATTGCAGCATTATCAACATTAAACTGATTTTCAAGTATAAAACATTTTGAGTTGTTTTCCCTGCACATTATCTTTGCCATTTCCTGCAGTCTTGTGTTGCATGCAACCCCCCCTCCTAATAATAACTCTTTTTTATCACAGTGATACATAGCTCTTTCGCTGACTTCCAAAAGCATTGCAAATGCAGTTTCCTGCAATGAGTAAGCCAAGTCAGCATCGGAATATTTTTTTGAATCATACTTCTGCTTTAAGTTAGTCAACAAACCGCCAAAACTTACGTCCATGCCTTTAACAACATAAGGCAATTCAATGAAATTTTTTCCTTCCTTGCTTAATTTATCAAGTTTTGGTCCGCCCGGAAATCCCAATCCCATGTGCCTTGCAAAGGCATCCAGGAAATTTCCAGTCCCAATATCCAAAGTCTCTCCAAATATTCTGTAT
>JAQTRH010000021.1 GCA_028711925.1 Candidatus Nanoarchaeia archaeon
CCTTATTTTTGTAAATTTTCCGAACTTTTCGTAAAATATAAAAACTTTAAAATCAAAAAATAGTATATCAAGAAATTGGAGGTGTTTAATTTGGTATATGACGGAAAGAAATACCATTATAGGGGAAGTATGGAAGGTAAAAAGGTGTATTATACATTTGATCCACAACCAATGTACCTTATAAAAAAAATTGTAGGTTATAGACAGCCAACAAGAAGTGAATATATTGGAATAAAATCCAAGTTTGGCGGATTAGAAAATATTTTTAGGACAATGGAAAAATAGTTAGTAATAAACTTTTTACAAACCGGTCGGGGCGTCAATAAACTTAACATCTACCTTGAATTTGTCTTTTATTGTTTTCATAAGTGCCTTAACACCCAATGTTTCTGTGGCATAATGGCCTGCAACAATTATATTGATGTTACTGTCTCTTGCAGTAACGTAAGACGAATGACCTGCCTCTCCTGTGATAAGGCAGTCAAAACCATTTGAAATGGCCTGCCTTGTAATCTCTCCGCCACCGTTTCCGGAAACCACAGCTATCTTCTTGATCTGCTTTTTTCCAAAATCAAAAACAGTGCATTTTGTTTTCAGCTTTTCATTAATCTCTTTTACAAAATCATTTAATGAAGTATCTTTCTCTCCTGCAAAACCAATGATTTGGCCATGATAATCACCGAATCCCTGGATATGCTTTAAGTTGAAAATTCTGCAGAACTCTGCGTTGTTGCCATGCTTTGGATGCTTGTCTAAAGGAAGATGGGCAGCGTAAAGCGAGATATCATTTTCCATGAGGAACTTTACCCTTGAATGATTCAACCCAGTTAAATATTTCAGAGAATCATTCCAGCTTATTCCGTGATGCACAATAATCATATCAGAATCCTTTGCTTTTTTGAAAACTTCAAGGCATGCATCAACAGCAAATGCAATCTTATTTACCTCTTCTTTGCCCTGAACCTGAAGCCCGTTATTAGAACTGTCTTCAACATCTTTTATTCCGAGCTCTCCATCAAGGAACTTAATAACCTCTTTTAAATTTGCCATATTATCACCCTTAGCCCATGTAAGAGGGTTTTTCATCCTTCATTTCTTTTGCCCTTGCAGACTTGAAATGATTTCTTATTTTTTCATAAGCCTCTTCAATCTCTTTTGTTATTGAGGGGCTTACTTTTTCAATTGCCTTTTCAAAGCTTTTCATGCCCACTTTTGATGATTTAATATCCTCTCTTAATGAGAATATTGCAGCTTCTCTGCATACTGACTCTATGTCCGCTCCCACATAGCCTTGTGTTTTTTCTGCAAGCTCTTCTATCTTAACATCTTCTAGTAAGGGCATTCCTTTTGTATGAACCTTGAATATTTCTTCCCTTGTTTTTTTATCAGGTGCAGGAGTAAGTATAAACCTGTCAAAACGGCCCGGCCTCAACAATGCATTGTCAATCATATCAGGCCTGTTTGTTGCCGCGATAATCACAACATCACTCATGTCTTCAAGCCCGTCCATTTCTGTCAAAAGCTGGTTAACAACCCTTTCTGTTACATGGCTGTCTGAGCTTATTCCCCTTCTCGGGGCTATTGAGTCAATCTCATCAAAGAAAATAACTGTTGGAGATGTCTGCCTGGCTTTTTTGAAAACCTCGCGAACAGCCTTTTCACTTTCGCCAACCCACTTGCTCAGCATCTCAGGACCTTTAACCAGAATAAAATTTGAATCACTTTCATTTGCAACTGCTTTGGCCAATAATGTTTTTCCAGTTCCAGGAGCACCATAAATCAAAACACCTCGTGGAGGCTTAACTCCCAGCCTTTTGAATGATTCAGGATTTTTCAATGGCCATTCAACAGCTTCTTTTAATTCCTGCTTGACTTCATCTAAACCGCCAATATCATCCCACTTAACATCAGGAACCTCAACCAAAACTTCCCTTAATGCAGAAGGCCTTACTACTTTTAATGCTGAATTAAAATCCTTTCTTGTTATCTTTAATTTCTCAAGTATTTCTTTAGGTATGGTGTTGTCTTCCCTTATCTTGATTTCCGGCAAGAGCCTTCTCAATACTATCATAGCAGCTTCTTTTGACAATGCTGCTAAATCTGCTCCAACAAATCCGTATGTTTTGTTGGCTATCTCTTTAATGTTGACATTTTTTGCCAAAGGCATATTCCTTGTATGTATCTTTAGTATGTCTTCCCTGCCTTCTTTGCTTGGAATTCCTATTTCTATTTCTCTGTCAAATCTTCCCGGCCTTCTTAGTGCAATGTCAATTGCATTTGGAATGTTTGTTGCTGCAATAACAACTACCTTTCCGCGGGCATTAAGCCCGTCCATTAAAGCAAGCAATTGAGCAACAACCCTTCTTTCAACCTCTCCCCGAGATTCCTCTCTT
Organism: Candidatus Nanoarchaeia archaeon; assembly: GCA_028711925.1. Lineage (GTDB taxonomy): Archaea > Nanobdellota > Nanobdellia > Woesearchaeales > CG1-02-33-12 > M55A3. The sequence continues at coordinate 2,394 of JAQTRH010000021.1, forward strand.
TTTGGGGCGATTGCATCTATTTCGTCTATGAAAATTATAGAAGGAGCATTCTTTTCTGCCTCCTCAAACTTTTTCCTTAAGTTTCCCTCTGATTCGCCGTAAAACTTGCTCATTATCTCTGGGCCATTAATCAATAAAAAATGAGAGTTTGTTTCATTTGCAACTGCCTTAGCCAATAATGTTTTTCCTGTTCCCGGAGATCCATGAAGCAGCACTCCCTTTGGCGGCTCTATCCCCAATCTTTCAAACAATTCAGGATGCTTTAAAGGAAGTTCAACCATCTCTCTTACCTTGCTGATTTCATCTTTCAATCCGCCTATATCATCATAGGTTACTTCAAGAAATTTTTCCTCTTTTATTTCCACTGCCTCTGGATTAAATACAACTTCAGTAAGCTCTGATATGACAACCTCTCCCTTTGGGTTTGCGTCAGCAACAACAAACTTGATGCTTCCTAAGCCAAATCCCATCATGCTCTTGCTTATCATATCATAGATATCGTCAATTTCCTCGCTTTTTCTTCTTTGAGAGCTATAGCCTAAAGAGATTATATCCCCTTTTGTTACAGCTTTTCCTATAAGCCCCTGCTTGAATATATGAGGAGGAGCATTAACAACAAGCCCTTTGCTTGCAGGAGCAATTATTATTTTTTTTGCCTCTTTTACATCTGCCTTTAAAACAGAAACAACTTCGCCAATGCCTGTTTTTGCATTTCTTCTTGTGATGCCGTCCATTCTTATAAGATTAAGGCCTTTATCACCAGGATATCCCCTTTCAACTACAGCAACAGTTTCCCTCTCGCCTTTGACTCTTACAACATCCCCCAGCCTTACATCTATCTTTGGAAGCAAATCTGAATCAATCTTTACTATGCCCTTGTTTACATCATCGGGCAAAGCTTCAATAACCTTGAGCTTTATCTCTTTTTCTGTCATTTTACCCCCTAACTGAAATTATAAGAATTAAAAGTAATAAATAAATGTTTTGGTTTTATTCCTTTTTTTCTTTCGGCTTTACCTTTGGCATAGGTATTGATGGGGGCAGTTTCACTTCCCTGCCAAAGACTATTGATTCAACATGGCACCTTTCAAGTATGGCATTCATAACATTTGCCATAACCTTGCTGTCTGTTTTTCTTTCTTTTTTCCATTCTTTCACAGCCTGCTCAGCTGTTTTCTTGTCTTCAACGCAGACAACATTACCGGCTATTATTACCTTGCCTATTTCCGGGCTGTATGTTGATGTGAACTCAAACCCGAACTTAAGGCCTTCCTGGTCTGGCTTCTTTATCGGAACCTGTATCTTTTCAATATCCTTCACAGAAACATTGTTGTTTATCTTTATCTCTCCTGTTACATTTCCAGTTCTCTCAACGGTTATCTTGCTGAAATCAACTCCTATTACACCCATAATTATCACCAAAAATTAAGAATTACACATTATATTTAAAGCTTTTGCACGATTATAGAAAAGCTTAAATACTGCCCTTTTATCCTTTTTAACATGAGTTCAGTAAGAAAAATGGGTTCATAATTGGTTTTCTTTTTAGTAGTTTTAGCTATATCTTTTTGGAGGGATTATAATGGATAATGTTGATGATTTCAAATGGGAATATGGAATGAAGGTTGATAGCCTTGTTGAGAAAATAGGCCGTATCGGATTTCAGGGCGTTGAGCTTGAAAAGGCGTCTAATATAATTATTAAAATGAAAAAAGAGGGAGTAAAGATATTCTTGACATTTACATCTAATATGGTTACTTCAGGATTAAGGGGATTTTTCGCCCAGCTTATAAGACTTAAGATGGCTGATGTAATTGTTACAACCGTAGGTGGTCTTGAGGAAGACATAATGAAGGCAATAGGAGAAAAATTTATCATAGGGGATTTTAACATAGATGACATAGAGCTTTACGAAAAAGGCGTTAACCGCGTTGGAAATCTGTTCATAAAGAATGAGAGCTATGCAAAATTTGAGGACATGATAATTCCCATGCTCGAAAAGCTATACAATAAAAAGAAAATATGGCCTGTTTCAGAGCTTTTAAAAGAAATCGGGTTGATGATTGATGATGAAAACTCAATACTTTTTCAGGCAGCAAAAAACAACGTGCCAATATTCTGCCCTGCTATAACAGACGGCTCTTTTGGGTTTCATCTTTTCATGTTCCAGCAAAAACATCCTGATTTTGTGGTTGATGTTGTAAAGGATTTTGCAAACATACTTTTTTCAACAAGCCATGATGAAAGAAAAGGGGTTATTTCTCTTGGCGGAGGAGTGTCAAAGCATCATGCGATATTCTCATGCCTTTTAAATGGAGGGATGAACTATGCTGTTTACATGACCACCGCAAGGCACTTTTCAGGAAGCATGAGCGGCGCAACAACAAAAGAGGCAAAATCATGGGGAAAAGTAAAGGATGATGCAGATGAGGCAACTGTAATTGGTGATGTATCAATAACATTCCCAATAGCCATGATAAAAGCTTTGGAAACACTGAAAAAAGAAGGAATAATAAAATGAAGGCAAAATTTATACTCTCAAAATCAAAAGTAATTGAGCAGTACAATAAAATAAAAGAAATTTCAGATAAGGTTTCATACAGTGTAAAGACAAATCCAATTGTTGCTGAAATTCTTGAAGAAAAAACAAAATGCTTTTTTTCAGTGCATTTTATAAAATCCTTAGATTATATTAAAGACAAGAAAAGAATATGGTTTTTTGCCCAGGCATGGAATGAAAAAGATCTTGATATTATCTTTAAAGAGAGTGTTGAAAACTTTGTTGTTGACAATGAAAATGATCTTAATATCCTGGTTGATTATATCTCTAAAAATAATAAGAAAATAAACCTTCTTTTAAGGATGAGATTAAAGGAAAACACAGTAAAGACAGGAAAGCATTATGTATATGGTTTTTATTCTTCGCAGGTTAATAAGCTTATTCCTGAACTAAGGGAGAACAAAAATATAGGAAAGTTAGGTATACACTTCCACAGAAAAACACAAAACATAGGGGAATGGTCATTGAAATATGAATTAAGCAAATCAATTTCTGAGGAAACAATAAGAAATATGGATATTGTCAACATCGGCGGAGGAATGCCCGTTGGTTATAGAAACTACAATGATAATGTTGAGGATTTAATTTTTAAAAAAATAAAAGAGCTTAGGCAATGGCTTAATTCTTATAAAATAAATATGGTTTCAGAACCAGGGCGTTTTATTGCAGGGCCTTCTGCAAGGCTTGAAGCAGAAATCATTAATTTATATGACAACAATATTGTCATCAACTGCTCTGTTTTCAATTCAGCAATGGATACATTTGTTGCAGATATAAGATTGTTGATTGAAGGCGAACTAAAAAATGGAACTCCTTATGTCATAAAAGGATGCACTCCAGACTCAATGGATATATTTAGATACAGGGTTTATCTTAAAAATCCAAAAGTTGGTGATAAAATTGTTTTTCTTAATGCGGGAGCTTATACATACTCAACAGACTTCTGCAATCTTGATAAATTAGATACAGTTGTTGTTGATTAAACAAAGCTTTAAATAAAAAAGAACAATTTTTCTTTTTATGTTATTAGTTGATGTTCATGCGCATCTTGATATGAAAGAATTTGATTCTGACTTAGATGAAGTTATTCAGAGGGCCAAGAAAGAAGGAGTAAAGGCTATTATCACTAACGGAATTAATCATAAAAGCAACTTAAAGGTTCTTGAAATAAGCGAGAAATATAGCATTGTTAAGGCTGCCATTGGTCTATATCCTGAATATGTCAATGAAATGAGCGATAAGGAAATAGATGATGAGATAAAATTCATTGAAAAAAACAAAAACAGGATAATAGCAATAGGAGAAGTGGGCCTTGACTTTAAAAATATTGAGGATGAAAAACAAAAGCAAAAGCAGATTAATGCATTCAAAAAAATAATAACACTTGCAAAAAAAATCAAAAAGCCGATAATAGTGCACACAAGAAAAGCAGAACAACAAACAATTGAGATACTTGAAAAAGAAAAAGCAGAAAAAGTTGTTTTACATTGTTTTAGCGGAAAACTTAACTCGATAAATAAGGCAGCTGAACTTAAATATTATTTTTCTGTTACAACAAATATTGTAAGGTCAGAGCAGTTTCAGAAAATGGTTGAGATTGTTGACCTAAACCAAATTTTAACAGAAACAGATGCTCCATTTCTAAGCCCGTTTAAGGATAAAAGAAATGAGCCGGCTTTCATAATCCAAACAATAAATAAAATAGCTGAAATAAAATCCATGGATAAGCAAGAAGTTGCAAACAATATATTTATGAACTATCAGCGCGTTTTCATGAAAGGTTGAAAACTTCCTCTTTAAAAAGCGAAAACTTTATATATACTTCAACTACTGATAATACAGGATGGTTGAGCAATCTGTATTCAGAGGAACAATAGATTTTATGGCTAGGCTTGGGATATATGATGTTATCCTTCCATTCCTTCTTGTCTTCACAATTGTTTTTGCAATACTTGAAAAAACAGCAATTTTTGGCTATGAAAAGGTTGACAATAAGAGCTACACAAAAAAGAACCTAAATGCAATGGTTGCATTTGTTGTTGCTTTCTTCGTTATTGCATCATCAAAGCTGGTTGAGGTGATAACAACAGTTTCATCACAGGTAGTTATACTTTTGTTGCTTTCAATCCTTTTCCTTATGCTTGTCGGCTCATTTGCCCAACAAAAAGAAGAAGGATTTTTCCTTGAAGGAGGATGGAAAACAGCATTTACAATAATCATGTTCATCGGAATAGTTGGGATATTCCTTAATGCACTAAAAAAAGATGATAAGTCATGGCTGGAATGGATAATGGATTTCATGAGCACTAAGTGGAATACTGACTGGGTTGCATCATTGATTCTGATATTGATAGTTATAGGTATGATGCTCTGGATAACCGGGAGCAGCGGACCAAAAAAAGAAAAGAAAGAATAAAAAAGGAGGTAAAAAATGGCTAATTTAGTCGATATCTTTAGAACGCTTGAAAACTGGGGAATGCTTGATGTAATGCTTCCATTCCTGCTTATATTTACACTTGTTTTTGCAGTGTTGCAGAAGGCAAAAATTTTTGGAGATGATAGCAAACGTTTCAATGTAATAATTGCCTTAGTGCTTGCGATGGTTGTTGTTATTCCACATATAATGGGCACGTATCCCAGAGGACAGGATGCGGTTGTTATAATCAACAGCTTTCTGCCCGATATTGCATTAGTCCTTGTTGCAATAATAATGGTTTTGATGCTTTCAGGAGTTTTTGGCTATCAGACAAAAGATAACAACTCAGGATGGATACTTTTCATAGCTTTTGCAGTTGTTATATACCTATTTGGAATCTCAGCAGGCTGGTGGGTTAAATTTAACTGGTTTAACATTAGTTCAGACACCTTAACAGTGGTTCTTGTGCTGCTTGTTTTTGGCATAATCATAGCTGTTGTAACAAGTGAGGGCGGAAATCCATTCAAACCATTGAGGGATTTAGTGGTTAGGAAACCATAATAAAAATGGCAACTTTTTTGGACGTAGGAATGCTTGGATATTTCAACATAATATTTTACTTTCTCTTTCTTTTTGTTTTGCTGTTTGCTATTATGCAGGCTGTAAAGTTTCCAACTGGAGATAAAAACCTAAGTGCAATACTGGCATTTCTTGTAGCCATTTTAGTTGTTTTCTCAGGTCCAACAAGAGAGATGATAAGTGTTATAACTCCTACCTTTTTTGTTATAATATTCTTTTTATTTTTTGGAATTTTGATTTACAGATTTATCGGTGCAACTGATGCAGATGTAAAAAGCTTTTTGGGCACAGAGGCAGCAACAAGAACCTTTTTGCTTATAATTTTAGGGATTATTATTCTATCAACGCTTGGAAAAACATTTTTTTCAGGAAATTCTGAAACATCAGAAAATGAAGAAACAGATATATCATCAGGGAATTCAAATGTTGGAACCCAGGGAGAAGGCGCTCTTGTTGCAACGCTGACACACCCAAAGATTTTGGGTTTAGTTTTAATACTCTTGATCGGGGCATTTGCGATGTCTTTATTGTCAAGGAATGTGAAATAGGTTATATTTATTTGAATAATAATTTATAAAATAAGAATTTACTTTTTCTTTTTATTTTGCATATTTCTTAAGTCTTCCACTGTCCTTGAAAGCTCGTTTATGTTTTCAGTGAATCTTGGAATTGCCTTCTGAAAAACATTTTCCATTGCTTTTATGTTCGTGCTTGCATTGGATATATTCCTGTCATATTCATCTATTTTGCCTATTATGTTCTTATGCAGGGAATTGAAACTCTCTTTTAAATCATTAATCTCCTGCCTTATTGACGCTATATCTGAATCAACTCTTGATTTCCACTCTACAACCTTTTTAATATCCCTTACAATATCAACCCACTTTTCCTCAACTACTGCTTCAACCAATTCCTCAATCTTTGTTGCATCATCTTGGCTGTAATCAGGCTGTTCGTAAACCTCCTCCTGCTGGAATTGCTGTTCATTTGGGTATAACAATTCTTGCGGCGATATCTGCTCTTGCGAATAATCCTGGCTTTCCTGAACAGGCGCGCCATTTGCCCTGCTTAAGTCTGCCTGGTTCATTGCATCAAAAATCTGTGTTGTTTGGTATCCTTCCCTCTGCAGGCTTGAAATTATCTGGTTGTTGGAAAGCCCCTGCTCACGCATCTGCAGAACTAAATCAACTGGATCAACATTTGTATATCCTTGGCTAATGTTTTCATCACCTTTTTTTGAGCCGAATAAGGCCATTATTTCACCTTAACTATATTGTTTTCTCAGAGACTTTTTAAAATTTTCTATTTCTTGCCCAATATTCTTTTAACAGCCTTATCCAATTCATTGTTAGTAACAAAATCAGTTGGGTTCCAAAGCTCAATATATTTCTTTAAATAGTCAACATCATCCTTTCTTGCCTTTGACTGAATCTCTCTTACAATAAGGTTCATGCTTTCCTTTACCTCTTCAAAATTCCTCTTTATCTCTTTTACGTCTTCATTTATTTTTTTTACTTTTTCGGAAAGCTCCTTGTAGTTGTGTATCATATTGTCTTCAATAACCCCTGTCTTCCTCTGAAGGTTGTTATTTCTTTCTTCAAGAATCCTTACGCGCCTGTTTATACTATTCATTACTGTTGATATATCCATCATTTCCTGAGGCTGTTCTTCTGTTTCCTGCTGCATAGTTAACAATATAAACACTCTTAATAATAAATCTTATGTTAGTATTATAAAGTAGTGTACCATAAACGAAAAATTTAAATAGAAATGTATTATAAAATAATATAAAAAGTATAAAATATATTTTATAACATGAAAAAGCCCATAAGTGCAACTATTGACAGGAAGCTGATTGACTGGATTAATTCTCAGCTCAAGGATAATCTTAAATACAGAAACAAATCGCACCTTGTAGAGGTTGCTATAAGGACTTTGAAAAAAGAGGAGGAAAGCAAAAGATAAAATGGCCTTGTTTAAAGATAAAAAATTGTGCTCTTATGAAGTTATCAGAGAGGGAGATGAAATTGTATTAAAGATAAACTGCAGCAAATGCACGTTTCTTCCCTCAGTAGAAGACAACCCGCAATGCATGTTAAAAACCATGTCAAAGCTTATAGAGGTTGGAAATGCCACAAAAATTGTTTTCTCTCAAAAAAGAGACTATGAGTACGATTATGAACAGACGCAGCTTCTGGTAGAGATAGCCAAGGCATATAAAAAAATATCAAGGCAAAAAAAACTTTTTGAGTATACAAACTTTGCTTCTGATGGCGGCTGCACCAAATGTTCCAACTATTGGTATTCCCAGGTAAAATATATAATATTTAATCTTTTTTTAAGCGATCCTATCGGCGCTTATGTTGAGCTTAAAAGGCTTTTAAGAAGAGAGAAAATAAACCTTGACAAAACATCAAATGAAGAATGCATTGATTGTGAAAAAAAATTCATATCTATGCTTGAATATCTTATTAATATTCTTGAAAAAACAAAACTTATTGAGATTGCAAAGCCGTACATAGCTGGATTTAAGATAGGCGATAGGACCGTATACAGGCAAATCTTCTATCCCACAATCAAGCCTGATTTTATGTTTACCAAGCTAATGGCATCTTACCCTTCTGAAGGCGATGAGCTTGCAAGTTATACTATAGGCGAGAATGAGGTAACTATATTTAGTGTCCCGGGCACAGTCCAATACCTTTATCATATACTTCCTCCGGAATTTAAGATATCAGAAGAAAAATACGACCTTCTTGACAAAGCAAGAAAAATAATTTCTGAATACCAGCCAAAGCAGTCAGAGTTTATCAATCCCGAGAGGATGAGACAGGTTTTTTACAACATAGGACATGACTTAATAGATGACCTTGCTGAGCATGAAAACATAACATTAAAATCAAGCGATGTTGAAGAATTGACAAATATCCTAGTTAGGTATACTGTTGGTTTTGGGTTAATAGAGGTTCTGCTTGAGGATGAAAAAGTGCAGGACATAACTATAAACAGCCCTATGGGACAGATTCCGATATTCATCGTTCACCAGGATTTTGGCGAATGCTCAACAAACATCATACCCACAAGAACAGAATCAGAATCATGGGCATCCAAGCTGAGAATGCTTTCAGGAAGGCCTCTCGACGAGGCGAATCCTATTCTTGATACAGAATTATCAATACCAAACGCCAGGGCAAGAGTTGCAGTGATATCTGCCCCTATCAACCCAACTGGAATTGCTTATGCATTCAGGAGACACAGGGATAATCCATGGACTCTGCCTTTATTCGTGAAAAATAAAATGATATCTCCCCTAGCTGCCGGACTTTTAAGCTTTATCATAGACGGCTCAAGGACAATACTTGTTGCAGGAACAAGGTCAGCAGGAAAATCAAGTCTGCTTGGAGCGATAATGGTAGAAATAATGAGAAAATACCGCATTATCACCATTGAGGATACTTTAGAGTTGCCTGTCGACTCATTGAGGAAGCTCGGTTATAATATCCAGTCCATGAAAGTTGCTGCAGCTATGACCAGGGGAACAACAGAGGTTTCTGCTGATGAGGGAATAAGGACTACCTTAAGAATGGGTGATTCATGCTTAATCGTTGGAGAAGTGAGAAGCGTTGAGGCACTGGCTCTTTACGAAGCAATGCGTATCGGCGCCCTGGCCAATGTTGTTGCAGGAACTATCCACGGCGATTCTCCATACGGAGTTTATGACAGAGTTGTCAATGACCTTAAAGTTCCGAAAACATCTTTCAAGGCAACAGATATCATAGTAGTTGCAAACCCTATAAAAAGCCCGGACGGCCTCCACAAATGGAGAAGGGTAACTGAAATAACAGAAGTCAGGAAACACTGGGAAAATGATCCGATGCTCGAAGGAGGATTTTCTGATTTAATGAAATACGACCCAAAAAATGACCAGCTTGAGCCAAGCAAGGATGTTATAAACGGCGATTCAGATGTTTTAAAGGCAATAGCCGGAAATGTGAAAGAATGGGCTTCTGACTGGGATGCTGTATGGAGCAATATAATGCTGAGGGCAAACATAAAACAAAAAATCCTTGATTACTCAAACAAGCTTAAAATGCCTGATATTCTGGAAGCAGATTTTGTTATTAATTCAAATGACGAGTTTCATAGGATTTCAGATAAGATTCATGAAGAAGTCGGCTGTTTGGACAGCAAGAGAATACTGAATGACTGGGAGGAATGGCTTAAAAAAGAGCTTAAAAACAAAAAAGCCAGCTAATTTTTATGGAAGAAGACCAGGAACTGAAAAAAATACTTCAGAAGTACAGGGAAAAGCTAAACCAGGAGTTAAATATTCCTATGGATGAAGAAGTAATACAGGAAGTGACATCAAAAGAATACACAGACTTCAAGGAAGAGTATCTTCCAAAAGAGCTTACACTTTATGAAAAATTTTGTGATATCAGCGAAAACATCTTAAGGATTAAGCCAGATGAAAAAACAGCTGAACCTCTGCAGGAAGCAATAGACATATGCCATCTTAACGTAACTCCCGGAGGAACAGAAAGCTTTGCAATATTTGCTCCTCTGCTTTTAATGCTTTTTGGAAGCATTATAAGCTTTTTTATATTTAAGTCGTTCTTTTTTGTTTTTTATTTCATAATAATGGGGCT
>JAQTRH010000022.1 GCA_028711925.1 Candidatus Nanoarchaeia archaeon
TAAATTGATCCCTACAGGAGGTCTTAAATTGTTAAAAGGGTTACATAAGATTGCATTAGGTTCTAAATTTCTACCTATTCGAAAATAGTTATGGCCGTAAGGCCCAACTACGAATGTTATTGCCGCAACACCAATTAATATCCTTACTTTTGTTTCTAATCCCATCAAAAGTAGAATAATTTACTACTATATAAAGGTTATTATAACCCAAATTCTGCTATTTTAATACTGTGCTTACGCTTCGCTGCAGTATTTTTCTTACAGAAAAACATATAGACTACTTTAATGATTAATTATGTTAAAATTTTATGTTAAAATTTTTTGCTACGCTGAGAACGTTGTTAATTTTTGACATTCACCAAAAGATTTATAAAAAAACCTTTATTTTATTTAAATATGAGCAAGAAAAAAGAAGAGGCCGCAAAGCAGGAAGAAATAAACCAGCAGATTATGAGGATAAAGCTTCCGCGCGGCAACCAAACATTTGGAATTCTTGAACAGCGTTTAGGCGGAAGCAGGAACAAGGTTAGATGCCTTGATGGCAAGCCAAGAGTCTGCAGGATTCCAGGCAGATTAAAAAGAAGGCTTTGGGTTAGGCAGGGTGATTTAGTTATTGTTGAGCCATGGGAATTCGGCGGAGATGAAAAAGGGGATATAATATACAAGTACAGACCCGTCCAAGTAAGCTGGCTTAGAAGAAAAGGCTACCTTAAAGAGCTGGATTCTTTTGAGGAATTCTAATTACTACTCAAGAATAAAAAACTTTATATATTAGCTTAGCTAATTGTATTTTATGAAAAATATATCGAAGTATTTTATAATAATCGCAATTTTCTGTGTTAACCTTATTGGCTTGCTGAAAATGATATTTAGCATAAGCGAATTTTTTGTCATACATCTTTTTGCTTTTTTTGTTTTCTTTATTTCAGCTATAATTATATCATGTTACCTTTACAAAAACAGGATGGCAGCGTGGATTATGTTGCTTTTGTTTTTTGCAGCCTATCTCATAGACATAACCTTTCTTTATCTTTATTCTCAAAACCAGCTTTTGTTTGTTTTATTGATATTAACGTCAGTAATAGGTTTCTTACTCTCTATAGACAACATAAGAGGAAAAAGAATTATTGATTATGAAAGACGAATAATACATGAATCAAAAGAGCTTGAAAAAGCAGAGGAAAGACTAGAGGAAGTAAATGAAGATAAAATCCTGGAATACAGAAATGAGATATTGCGCGAGGCAGAAGAGCTTGCAAAAGCAGAAGTAAAAATAAAAGAAGAAATATCCTATAGAAAAGATGAGGCAGACAAAGCTGAAGCCAGAATAACAAAAAAGCCAAAGAAAAAAATTCAAATATATGTTTCAAGCAGGAAAGGTGAAAAATACCATGTTCCAAACTGCAGGTGGGCCAAAAAAATTCTGCCTAAAAGGAAACTGACTTTTGAAAGCAGGGAACAAGCAGAAAGCGAAGGGCTTAAGCCCTGTGAATGCGTTAAATAAACTATTTTTCTTGTTTTATCAAGTAAATTATAAGAATTAAAGCGCCGATGGTTATGCATGAGTCGCCTATATTAAATACAGGAAAAAACCTGAAATCAAAATAATCAACTACAAAACCAAAAAAAATTCTGTCCATTAAATTTGAGACAGTCCCACCTAAAATTAGTGCTGATGCAATCTGCAATGGCTTTTTTTCAATTATCCTGTCATAATAAAAAAGAATTAAGCCTATCATAATTACAGCAAACCATATAAAAAGAGTGGTTTTCCCCTGGAATATGCCAAAACCGGCTCCAAAATTTCTGATATAAGTAATATGAAAAAAATTTTTTAATAAGGGAACAGATTGCCCTGCATCCATATTTCTTCTTACAATAAACTTTAAGGCTTGGTCTAAAGCAACAATAGCTATCGCAGAAATGAAAAATAAAAAGTGGTTATTTGATTTTTTCATTGTTTTGCAATTCTTTCTATCTCGCTTATCCTTCTGTCCATATCCTCTAAGATAAGTTTTATAGAATCAATCTTTGTTAATATCATTTCCATGTCTTTTTGCATTGATGACTGCTCTCTTCTTTGTGGGTTGTCATATCCAGGATTGATGTTTTTCTGAAACTGCCTCTTTTCAAGAAAAGGTTCATCATCCATTAAACTGTCAGGGTTGAATGATGAGCCCTCAAAACCAGAGCTTTCTCCGAATCCGGCCGGCTGCATCTCTTGCATTTCAGGCATTCCACTGTGCTGTTGGTAAGTGCCGCTTTTTGGAATACCTGTCCTATCAAATTCCATCTCTTGTCCTTCAATTCCCTGATAATTATCTGGCTCGATGTTATCCTTGCCTTTAGAGTATTTTTTCCAGAATTCAAGACTGTTGAAAATGCCTATATTAATCACCTCTTATTTAATTGTTTATGGTTTGAACTGCCTTTTCTTTTACCTTTTCAAACATATTATTTATGAATGATGTTGGCATCAGCTTTATCATTTTGAAGCTTGCTGTTTCAGGGTAGACTATCACATTATTTTTCTTGTACTCTATTAAAATGAACAGCTGCCCTTTTGACTCAAACTCATCATTGAAAAGCACAGCAAAGATATTGCCTTTAAACTCAGCAGGATCTTCTATCCCATATATAGCTGCATCTACACCTGTCTTTGATTTGTAAAGCTCGATAGGGTCGTCTGATTTAAGCAACAAGTAAAGTGTTTCCTTGGATACCTTACCTCCGATAAAGTCAACCTCTTTGTTATCCAGGTTAAATGCTTTTGTGTCTAATATGAACATCTTGTAGCTTTCGTCAATCATTTTTTTATAATCCTGTTTTTTGAAATAGTTCTGGTATTCAACAATCTCACTGAATCTGAAAAACTTAGGAGCATCATTAAAATCTTCAACAGAAAAACCTGCAATAAGACTTTTACCTTCATTTAGGAATAAAAGTTTTGGCTCGTTTTCAAGGTTCTCTTTCATGTCAAGTGCATCTTTGTATGTGAATATCCCCATCACGCTTGTTATTATAAACAAGATAACAACTATCCAGAAAACCAGCTTTACCATCTTGAAAACAAACTTCAATATTGCCAGTATGATTATTATTACAAGAATTATTGCAACTAAGCCCCATATTTCCATTTTATACCTCTTTTTTATTTTTAAATGCAGTTTTTTATTTAAAGCTTTTTATTTTTATTGTTTTTTGCATGCTCAACTATAAGGGCATGATACTCTTGATACAGCCTAAAATCTTTTTCAAGGCTGTTTTCAAAAAGTCTTTTTATGCTTTGATAAGATTCATCTTTTTTTATTAAGCCAATGGCTGAGAAAATCCTTATAGTGTATGCATCTACAACAAAGCTCGGTATTTTATAAGCGTAAAGCAGAATAGAGTCAGCTGTTTCCGGACCTATCCCCCAAATATTAAGCAGTTCATCTCTTGTTGGTTTTTTTCCTTTAAGGTTAATGTAAAATTCTGAGAATATTTTTAGTTTTTTGGCCTTCTGGTTGAAATATCCGGCTGATTTTATTGCACTGCACAGTTTATTGATATTCATATTCTTAATTTTCTCAGGATTTATTGCATTCAGTTTTTTTAAATTAATCAATGCCTTCTCAACCTGTGGCCAGCTTGTATTTTGAGTTAAAATAGCCCCAATGCAAATCTCAAACCTTTGATTTTCATTTTTCGGATAAGAATAATTCCCTGGATGATACCCTTTTACAGAGCCGGTCTTTGTTGGATTAACCCCTTTATAATCAAGCAAAGGCCACCACCCCTGCGGGCCGTATTTTTCAAGAAAGACATTATATATCTTTTTTATCTGATTCATCTTTTTCTTTTTTCTTGTGGAACTCAATTATTTTATTTATATTTTGAACAGCATTTTCTGCCTGAGATTTCAGGTTTTTTAAACTCTGATTAGATAAGCTTTTAATTGTGGTTATATTCTCAAAAAGTATAAGGCTTTGCTTAGTGCTGTTATTTATCAGACTAACTGTAATTTCTCTTCTCCATTCAATATTCTGGTTTTCTAACAAATTGATTAACTCAAGAAGTTTTTCCAAAGATTGTATTATGCTGATGAAAATTAATTCTGCGTTTACAGGATCAACCTCTTTTGTAAAATTATTGCTCTTGCTTTTTGTGAATAAGGTGATTATCTGATGCAATGAGTCTTCTAATGGAGAGATATAGGTGTACATGTCAACAATCTCTCTCTTCTTTATTGTGCCTTCCTCGATGCGCTGCATTACCCTGTTTATATTCTGCCTGAACAACAATAATGAAGCCCTGATTCTGCTTATCTTTTCGCTTAAAGAAATTTCATATACTTCATTCAGTATTATATCCTGTTTTATGGAAACGAGCTTTGAAGTAACAAACGCCAGCAAAAGCAATCCGCAGACAACTTCTACCAAAGCAAGAATTCTAAATCCCCCGAAAGGGATTATATCACCAAAACCAGTGGTTGTTGCAGTTATAAAGCTAAAATATACTGCATCAAAAACACTGAGGCTAGTTTTGTTTCCTATAGACTGATAAAGATAAGAGTTGTCTTTTGTTAATGAGTGGTATGCAACCCCAAAGATTATGATAACAACAGCCCATATTATAAATATATGAAGAAAAGACAGCCTGTCAAACCAGGCATTCACACTCTTTTTCTTGAAGTTCCTTAACATCCTGTTAAGTGGAATATAATTTTTCATGCTTAATAAGGTTTTAATGTTGTATATAAATCTTGCTCTAAACAAAATAAAGGCATCAAACTAAAAATTTTCCATCCTTCATTATTGTTCTTCCATCAACTTTGATTGTTGGATTTCTTATTATCCCGTCTAAATGCAATGGAACATCATTTTTTCCGTTATAGCTTAAGTCATTTCCGAATGCAAAATGTACTGTTCCAAGAGCTTTTTCATCCTCTAAGATATTTCCTGTGATTGTTGCTTTTGGGTTTGTTCCTATCCCAAGCTCTGCGAGCAGAAATGCCTTTTCTCCTGCTGAAGACAGCATTTCCTTCATTTTCTTTGCATTTTCATTATCAATTATGATTTCACCTTTTCCTTTGATTACCTTAACCTTTACAGAATTTTTTAGGATTCCAAGGCCTGGAAAAGAGCCGTCAAAAACAATTATTCCGTTTGTTTTCTCTCTTATTATGCCGCTGTCAATCTCTCCTGCGGGTAGATTTCCGAAAGCTCCTGGCATGTCTTTAATTATTTCCTCGCTTTTGCCTCTTGTGTCATGAACAGCTGTTGTAATATCCGTTCCATTTTTTGTAGTTATATGAATTTTTTTTGAATTTAATATGATCGGTCTGAGCTTTTCATGAAAATCTATTAGCCACCCATAGTCAATATCAACGCATCTTTCAATTATTTCTTTTGTTAAACCAGGAGCAGATATTATTCTATGTCCTTTTTTTGTTGCATTTCTTCTTGCATTAGTGTGAGATAATGATTTTGATGTTAAGTAAAACTGGACATCATAATCAAGCATTAACTCAGCAACATACTGCTCTGGCTCCTGGCCATTCATTTCAAGCTCTTTTATAACCTCAATTCTTGATTTAGTTGTAATCTTTTTTGCATAATTATAAATCTGCATGGCCAGCTCTTTTTTTGTGTTGTCTGTTAAAATAAGAAAACTTTCATCTTCTTTTAAATCTAATATTTTTTCAATTATTGATTTCAGTATTTTTTTATCTATCTGCATGAAATCATATCTCTTGTTTTTGTTTATTAAGCTTTGGTTTATTTTAGACACTACTTTTAAATAGTTAAATTTATAAACTTCTAATACTAAATTATATTACAATATTAAAAAAAGAAAAATGGAAGAAAAAGAAAATATAATCTTCTCTAATGTGGAGATAAACCCATCAAAAGCTTATCTTCTTTATATTGGAAATATAAACTTTGCAGAAACAAGCAATTATCTAATCGAGAGGCTGGAAAGAAAATACAACAAAAAAGTTGAGTTAATAAAAGTCCTTCCCAACCTTCCGCATAATGATTATAGGGACAATATTATTATCGTTAATGAAAAAATCATGAAAGATGAGAAGTACAGCAAACTAATAGAGAGATATCTTTCTGAAAAAAGCCCTTACAATCCTGTTTTTCATATACACCAAGGCCAGATAAATGAGCAGGCAAGCAAAAATAAGTATGTAAAAAAAATAGCTGAGGATATACTTGCAAATCAAGATGAGCTTTATGTAAATACATTCAATACAGACAGGATGAGTTTGCAAAAAAAATATGAAGAAGTTAAGTTGATAGGGCCTGATCCAGAAGTATTCTCTTATTTCAACAACAGGCTTAATCAAAGAGAATCAATTGAAAAAACAAAAATTCCAATTCCTTATGGTTTTTCTGTGAGAAGCATGGATGAGCTTATTGGTATATACAAAAAAAAGTTTAAGAATAACTATGATGGCAAGGCTTTTGTAAGCAGCAAAACCAGTTATGGGGGAACTGGATGCGTTAAGGTTTCTGCTCTGGATGATATACTAAAGTCAGAAAAATTAATCAAAAAGAATGAGTTTGTAATTTCAGAGTTTCTTGATGTACAAAATTCTCCGTGCTCTTTTGGAATAGTTGTGGATGAAGAAAAAACAATATTTGTAAATTCTGCAGACCAGGTGATGGACGGATTCAAATACAACGGAACTATCTTTCCGTCATGCACATCTGAAAAAAACAAAAAAAACATGGAAAATTACACCTATGAAATTGGAAATATTCTTGGAAAAAAGGGATTCAGAGGATTTTTTGGAGTTGACTTTGTTGTTGATGATAAAGATAAGCTATACTTTGTGGAGATAAATCCAAGAAAAGTCGGCTCAGTGCTTATGTCAATGAATGCCCACAAAATAAAAAATCCAAATAAGGTGTCTCTTCAGGAAATGGAGTTTTTGGCTACCAACGGTAAAAAAATGTATAAGAGTATTGACAATTTCAAAATACCTGATGACCTTTGTTGGGGAATCATGAAAATAAGAACAAACAAAGGAAATCTTTTAGAAGAAAAGCTTGAGAGCTATATCAATGAAGTCTCTGCATCCTTCTATGCAGGAAAAAATGCATTATTTCTTAATTCAAGAGACAACATCGCAGAGATTTATATGATGGAAAAATGCAAAAAATACAGCAGGGAAAGAATATTAGAGCTGTTAAATGATAACAAGAAAACAATAGAAAAACATGTCCCAAAACATGATATCAATAATTTTTTGATATAACAGCAAAAAGCTTATAAACAATCTGTAATTCTAATAATATATGGATAAAAGCCATTGTATAAAAAACAATATTAATTTGGCTAGTTTTATTTCTATCATTATTATCTGAGAATGCCGGCTATTTTACAGGCTGGCTTGTTTCAAGATAGAAATAAATATAAACAAATGAAAATTTACATTAAATGAGGCAAAATGGATAAAAAATATGATTTCAAGAAAATAGAAAAAGACACCCTTGATTTTTGGAGAAAAAACAAGGACAAGATTTATGATTCATTCCAGGAAAATAATAACGAAAAAAAGCCCTTGTTTTCATGGCTGGAAGGACCCCCAACTGCTAACGCTCCTCCTGGGCTGCATCATGTTGAGGCCCGTGTTTCAAAAGATGTTGTTTGCAGATACAATTTTATGAAAGGATTCGCAGTGCCAAGAAAAGGAGGATGGGACTGCCACGGCCTTCCTGTTGAGATACAAGTGCAGAAAAAGCTAAATCTTAAGACAAGAAAAGATATTGAAAAATTCGGAACAAAAAAATTCATTGATACATGCAAAAAAGATGTTTTTTCTTATGTAAAAGAATGGTCAGATATGACTGAAAAGATGGCTTTCTGGGTAGATTTGGATAATCCCTATAAGACAATGGACACGAGCTTTATGGAAAGCGAATGGTGGGCATTAAAACAATTGTTTGATAAAGGATTGATTTACCGCGGACACAAGGTTGTTCCTTATAGCGTTGGATGTGAAACTCCATTATCAAGCCATGAGGTTGCCCTTGGATATAAAGAAGTAGAGGACATGACTGTCACAGTAAGATTCAAAGCAAAAAATGATGTTTACAAAAAAATACCAGGGCTTGAAAACAACAAAAAGGTTTATTTTTTAGTATGGACAACAACTCCATGGACGCTTCCAAGCAACCTTTCAATAGCTGTAAGCCCGGAAATAGAATATTCTGTTGTTGAAACAGATTTCTCAAAAGAAAAAAAAGAAAATGTATATTATGTTATAGCAAAAGACCTTATTGAAAGATATTTTCCTGTTAAGGAAGAAAGAAAAATAATAAAAACAATAAAAGGGAAACAGCTTAATGGTCTTGAGTATGAGCCATTGTTTGATTATTTTAAAGATAAAGTAAAAAATTCATTCAGGTTTATTCTGGCGGATTTTGTGACAACAGAAGAGGGAACCGGATTAGTGCATCAGGCTCCTGCATTTGGCGAAGAAGACTATGATGTATGCAAAAAAGAGGGCATCGATTTTGTGAATCCCGTTGACCTAGAAGGAAACTTCACAGACGAAGTTCCTGAATACAAAGGAAGATTTGTTAAGGATTGTGATAAGAACATAATTGAAATGCTGAAAAAACAAGAAAAGCTGTTCATTCAATATCCAATAAAGCACACTTATCCATTCTGCTGGAGAACAGGATGCCCTCTAATTTACTATGCAATGGACGCCTGGTTTGTTTCTGTATCAAAATTCAGAGAGAAACTTGTAAAACATAACAATAAAATTAATTGGTATCCTGAAAGCTTCAGAGAGGGCAGATTTGGAAACTTTATAAATGAGGCAAAAGACTGGGCATTATCGAGAAACAAATTCTGGGGAACACCCTTAAATATATGGGTATGCGAAGATGAAAAATGCAACCATATGGAATCAATAGGAAGCATTGATGAGCTTGAGGAAAAAACAGGAAAGAGAGTAGACGATCTGCACATAGGCTCAGTTGACCCCTTGACATACAAATGCCCGAAATGCAAAAAAATAATGAAGAGAACGCCAGAGGTTATTGATTGCTGGTTTGATTCAGGGGCTGCACAGTTTGCACAATTTCATTATCCTTTTGAGAATAAGGAATTGTTTGAAAAAAGATTCCCGTACAGCTTTATCTCAGAATCAATTGACCAAACTCGAGGCTGGTTTTACACACTGCACGTATTGGCAGTTCTTTTATTTGATAACCTAAGCTACAAAGATGTTGCTGTTGTGGGGCTTTTGTGCGATGAAAACGGGGAAAAGATGTCAAAGTCAAAAGGCAATATACTAAAGCCTGACGATGTATTTGATAAATATGGTGTTGATGCAGTAAGATTGCTTATGTGCTCTTATCCTCTGGGAAATAATGTAAAAGTGGGATTGTCAATGTTCAATGAGATGATAATGCCTTTCTTTAACATACTTTGGAACTCATGTTATTATGCATCCTCTTACATAAGCAATTTTAAGCTTGAAAATTCAGGAAAAGAAACAAAAAAAATAGAGGATGACTGGATAATATCAATGATTAACTCAACAATTAAAGAAGTTGAGGAATGCATGAAGGCCTATGATTATGCCCATGCAACAGAGGCAATAAGGAATTTTGCAGTTAATAACTTTTCAAGGACATACATAAAATTTATCAGAGAGAGAACGCAGGAAGAGGATAAGGAATTAGCATACACCTTTAACTATGTTATCGAGAGGCTAATAAAGATAATGGCTCCATTCACGCCTTACATATCAGAATACATCTATAAGGATTTTGCTGATAAAAGAGGATGGAGCGTTCATTTTGACGAGTGGCCAAAGCATGAAAAAATAAACAAGAATCTTGAAAATGAATTTAACTATGCCTTGGAAATAGTCCAGGCAGTGCTTGCCGCAAGGGAAAAAGCGCAGGTTGGAATAAGATGGCCCTTAAAAAGAGCAGTAATACAGAAGACAAAAGAGCATTCCAAAAATCTTTCAAAAAATGTTGAAGAGCTTATTTTGTCGCACACAAACATAAAAGAAATTGAATTCTCAGACAATTTCAAGCTTGAATACGATTTTAAGGCAAACTACAAGAACCTTGGAAAGGATTTTGGGCAGGAAACCGCAAGCATAATTGAATTATTGAACAAAGAAAGAAAAAAAATCCTCGATGCAATAAATCAGGGAAAAGAAAAGATTTCTCTCGACGGAAAAGAGATTAGCATAAAAGAGCACCTTAACATAATGAAGGTTGTGCCTGAGCAATTTGCATTAGGGGAAGCAAAAGACTTTGATATTTATCTTGACAAGACAATGACTCCTGAGCTCGAGAGAGAGGGATATTTCAGGGAGCTTACCAGAAGGATACAGAGTATAAGAAAAGATTTTAACCTTGACAAAAAAGACAGGATTAATCTTTACCTTAAATTAGATGAAGAATTTCAGAAATATGTAATAGAAAACCTTGATGAGCTTAATTTAAAAGTGGGTTCAGAACAAACAAATTTTGGAGAGATTCCCTCGGAAATTCAATTAAACAAAGAAAAAGTGAAAAACAAAGAATTCATTGCTGGAATAAAGAAAATTTAATTTTTAAATTTTTTAATCTAACAATACAGCGTTTATTGTTCCTTCCTGGCCGGGCCTGTTGGTTATTCTGGCCTTTCCTTTGTCAGTATCAATAACGCTTCCCTTGGTCATTATATTCCTTCTTACAAAGTGCCTGTTTGAAGGCGTTTCAACCACAGAAGTTATCTTTGCTTTTGAGTATTTTTTTGTTTTTTTATCTATTAAATTGACAATATTATCATTAAGAAGAATTGTTTTTTCATTTCCGCCGCGGGTCCTGATTACCTTTGGCTTTCTTTCATCCACTTTGGTTAATGAAGGCACTCTGCCCTGTTCATACATCCTTTTCCCTCGGTTTCCCTTGTATCTTGAGCTTGTTGACTTTCTTTTTGACCTTCTTTGGCTTATTACCATAACACAAGGGATTTTAAGATTATTTATAAGCTTTTTGCTTGTTTTGATTTTTTTTATAGTAAAATTTATATATGCATCCCATATTCTATATTATGTTTTTATTTTTTGGAGGGTGTTTTAAATGGAAGATTCAAGACCGCTTGATGCGTTAAACAAGGCAAGAAACAAAAGAGTAATGGTTGAGTTAAAGAACGGAAGGCAGTATATTGGGAAACTAAATGCTTTTGACATACACATAAATATTGTTTTAGAGGATGCAGAGGAGCATGTAGAGGAATATGCTGAAAAAGAAGTTGACGGAAAAAAAATTCAGGTAAGGACAGGAAACAAAGTAATGAACAGAAAGCTTGGAGTTGTCTTTATTAGGGGAGACACTATCATAATGATATCTCCTGCATAATTGATTTCTTGAGGAAAGAAAATGTCTAAAGGAACAGCATCAATGGGAAAGAAGAGCGGTAAAAAGAACATGATAAAGTGCCGCAGATGTGGAAAAAGAACTTATCACATAAGGAAAAAGACCTGCTCTTCATGCGGATTTGGAAAATCAGCAAAACTTAGAGATTACACCTGGAAAAGAAAAAAAGAATAGTTCTTAAAATAATTTTTTTCTCCATAAAATCAGAACTCCTATCAAAGACAATACTATCGATAAACCCATAGTAATAGAGAATGCCTGAGAAGAGTTCTGGAAAGGAAGTGATATATTCATGCCGTAAATGCTGGAAATAAGAGTAGGAAGCATTAAAATAAGTGTTATCGATGTGAGAAGCTTCATAACATTGCTTAGGTTATTTGATATCACAGAAGAAAAAGTATGGGTCATGTTGCTTGTGATGTTTGTATAGATGTTTGTCATCTCTATTGCCTGCTTGTTTTCTTCAATCATCTCGTCTAAAAGCTCAAGGTCGTGCTCGAATTTGGTGAAAACCTTTGTTTTCGTGAGCCTTTCAATAAGAAACTGGTTGCTTTTCAATGAGGTGCTGAAATAAACCAGTGATTTCTGTATGTTTGAAAGGTGCAGGATATCCTCATTTCTTGCAACATTCTTTAAACCTTCCTGGAGCAAATGAAGTTTTTTGTTGATTTCATTTAAATAAACAAGGTATCTTTTAGCTGAAATAAGGAGTATAATCAGGGTTGTTTTTATCTTTTTTAAAGTATTCACTTTTCTGGATTTCAGCTGGCTGATAACATCATTTTCCTTAAAGCATATGGTTATCAGATGATTGTCAAGAATTATTATTCCAAGAGGTATTGTTGAATATTCCACTTCAGAATCATCTGTATTTTTTTGGGGAGTTCTCGCTATTATAAACAACATGCCATCGTCTTTTTCAATGTCTGATATCTCATCAACATCCTTTAAAGAGGAGAGCATATGCTCAGGAATTTCAATTATAGGGCTGATTTTTGAAAGCTCTTCTTCTGTTGGA
>JAQTRH010000023.1 GCA_028711925.1 Candidatus Nanoarchaeia archaeon
CCGATCTGCCCTTGTCTCTTGTTTCCTGCCAAGCCCTCATTCCGCTCTGTGCATAGCCTTCCATGCTTTTTTCAAGCGCATATTTCTTCACACTTATAGTGTTATCAGCTGTTTTTTGTAAATCTCTTGCCTGCTGCAAATTTCCAATAACCATCTCCTTGTCAGCCTCGATTGATTTCCTCAGCTGATTAAGTCCTATACTTTCATTTCCTTCACTTACAGAACCTTCTTCAATCTCTTTTAACCTATTTTGTATTTTCCATTTTTCTTCAGGTGAAACATTTTTAAGTTGTTCTTCTAAAATTTTTTTCTGTTCATTAAGTCTATTCAACGTATTTAACTTTGCATCAAATCCTCTTCCATAATATAATGCCCATCCCTCTCTCTCGCTTTTCTGTCCTTCTAATGTTGCTTTTAGAAATGCTTCTTCAGGTGTTACTGTGTCTCTTTCTTCATCAAAATTTCTTCCTAATTTCTTTCTGTTTTCCTCTGTCATTTCTTTTGCTTCATTAACAAAATCATCCCATGTTCGAGGTTTAATTATAAACTCATTTTTTTCAGTGTCAAACTTAGGAACCCTTTTCTCCCTTGGTATTACATTGTTCTCATAATCAATGTACTCTCCCTTCTCATTTTTGTTCCATTCCGGCCTGTAAACAACCTCATTTTTTCTTATCTGGTGGATTACCTGGCCTGTCTCTTTGTTGACAACCCTTATTACAGCTCTCTCATCTTCTTTATCAAAACCTGAAAATTTTTTTCCATTTTCAGCCCATGGCTCTTCTGATATTGGCCTTTGAAACTCTCCTGTATGGACAACGACTGAGCCGCCCATTGCAGTATCTCCTGCGAAGTCAATTGCCCTGTTTACCTCGTCCATAGCCATTTTTCTTGCCTCATCGCTGAAATTTCCCTGTTGGTCTTGGCCAGCTAATCCTGGAATTCCAACAGATGCATGCGTTGTAAGAGTAATTTCATTTGCCTGGCTAAGCTCTTTTAAAGCCTGCCTGTGATACTTGCCAAACATCCCGGGTGTTTCAGCCTGTTGAGAACCACGGCCAGCTCCCATAAACTGTATCTCAAGGCTGCTTGCGCCCGCCCTTATCTTACTTTCAATTTCAGGAATATTTCTTGCTCCAATCCCCATTGCCATAGCTATTCCTACCTGGTCAATATCCAAAACCTTTTCTCTGTCTTCTGCAAAGCTTTTTATGTAGCTTCTGTCCATCGGTGAATTGTATCCGTAAATCATTTTATCTTGTCCTGTACATGTTTTTTATCCAGTTTGCTATTCCCATAGCCATATTGAGCTGGTCAGCTATCTTTTCACCTATAGTTCCGACATATGTTCCTCTTCCGATTTCATCCTGCCTTTCCCTTGCAACTGCCTGCGCTGCATAGGCCTCATTAAGCTGCTCCCTGGTAACGCTGCCTGTCTGCCTTACTTGGTTGTAAAGGTCTTCTACTCTATTGACTACATTTTCTGTTGACTGTCTTCTCAGTTCTCGTGTCAGCATGCTGTAATCTGCCTGCTGTTTTAGCTGTTCTTCAGAAACCTCTGGCTTTTCTTTTTGAATAACATCATCAATACTTTCAGGCACAAATAATTTTTCTATATTAACCTCTCTATTTTCTGGGATAGGTATATTTTTTGTTTCCTGACTTATCTGAATTTCCTCTATAGACTGATTAATCAGATTTTCAGTTTCATTGAGCTCTTTTTTGCTTTTTTCCTGAATCTCTTTTAGTTTTTTTATCCTTTCTTCAGGAGACAGGTTTTTTGTTTTATCTATTTCATCTCCCATATTCTTACCAGCTTATCATACCATGAGCTTTTCTGAAATTTTTATATACCATCCACATTGATCCTGCAACATTGGCTGCTGCTGCTTTTTTTTCATTATCCTGTTGTATTTTAGTCATCTTTGGGCCTTCATCCTTGTTGTCCTTCCCTATTCCAGAAAAAGCAGTTTTTATTTCCTTGAATCCGTTGAAAATAGATAAAAAGGGGTCTAATGCTGAATCCTGCTTTGGCTTTTCCTGCTGTTTTTCCTTAACTTCCTCGCCTGATTCTTTAAGATATCTTTCAAACTCTTCTCCAAGGGCGTCCATTGCAGCTGAAATTGAGTTGTCAACAAAATCTCCTAAAAGCTCCATATCCTCTTTGTTTCTATAAGCGATGTATTTTTCTATCTGCTTGTCTGTCCAGGCATAAGCCCTCATTTTTATGTCAACCTGGCCTGCATGTATCGGGCCTCTCTGATAGCCCTCGCTTACAAATTTCATATCAGGCACTGTTGTAAATTGGAAGTTAATCAAAATGCATGATTTATACAGTTTGCTTTTTACCCTTCCTGTTGTGTAATCAACGGGAAGCCTTTTTGCAAGAAACTCAATTTCCACCATAGAGTTTTCAAATGCTCCAACGATTTCAGGGCTATCCATCTTTTTTTCAGAAGAATGCAGCATTTTTATGTACTTTAAGTAAGGCTTTACCCAGCTCATGTACATTTTTATAACATCATAATGCTGCCTCATGAACTTTAATGTAAATTTCCTTCTGTTTTTAAGCTCTTTATATGTCTCTTCTTTCCATGCCAGAAATGCCCTTAACTTCCTTTTTAGTACTTCTTTAACTTTCCTGTTAAACTTTAATTCATTAACCACACTGTCCACATCCTTGCTTGTGTTTGGGTGAGTGCTGAAAAATAAGTCAGGAAGCACAGTGAATTCAAGCTCTCTTGCCATTCCATAAACAGATGCAGGGCTTTTTGCTCCCCCTTCAACCATATCAATCCATACTCCTTTTAATGTTATTTCAGCGCTTTCCCTGCTTGCGCTTTCGTAATTAAAGCTGTCATCATAATAAGACAACCTTTCATCAAGTATCCTTAACTCTCTAACAATCTGAAAAAGCTCCTTGACCATTTTTCCTATTGTTGCCAAATATTGGGAAACCTTATCTTGATAAGCTCCTGCACGCTGCGTTGAGACGCCAAAGAAAGTTGAGCTAGGTGATGCTGCCGAAATATCCATAATCTTTACAATATCTTTAAATCCCATACCTATTTTAAGACAGTCTAATGTCCAGAAATATGTTTCCTCTATTGATTTGCTTGCTGTTGCATACCTTAACCAGTATCTTTTTATTGGCTTTGGATAACCAGTGGGCATATCCTTGTCAAGATATGCATCCTCTGCTCTTTCCTCTTCAAAGTCAAAATCCTTTAAATCAGCCAAAAAATCACCTCTCTTATCCTTAAATAAGTTTTTTTATTTATAATTCTTTCGCTATTTGCCGCTTATTATCTCGACTACATCCTGGTTTTTCAGCAGATGCTCTTTTCCAACAGGCATTTTCTTTTTTACATCGATTGCCTTTATAAAATTTTTTCCAAAATCAGTATGCAATTTATAAGCAAAATCAAGCGCTGTTGTTCCCGGAGGCATTAAAAAACAGTCAGGGAGAACATTGCCATCAGAGTCAGCAAGCTTGTTTACACCTCCTGGAAAAATAGCTATATAATCAAGCAATTCAAATACAGCTGAGTTAATTGTTTGCTGCACCCCAGTACTTTTGAATTTTTCGAGAACATTGTTTTTTATGAAATCAAGCGCTTTTTTTTGTTTTTCATTTAGTTTTTCAGTATTAATTATTTGGAAATCAGAATTTCCTGGGATGTAACTAATAAGGTTGTTTTTTGATGCTTCTCTTAATGCTAACTCTGATTCAGCGCTGCATCCAATAATCAAATGATTAGGAAATTCTTTTTTCATTCTTCCTAGATTCTCAGTTGAAGTTTTAACATCAATTTTATTTGCAGCAATAATCATTTTTTTTGTTTTTTTCCTGAGTTCCATTGATATTTCTTTTAGATTTTACTCTGTCCATGAAAGTATATTGTTTCTGTCAAGTTTTAAATTATTGAGCACTTCTTCAACCATTTCTTCTGTTACCTTTAGCCCGCTTAGATGGCTTGTAAGGTCCTTAACAATTTTTATGTCATGGTCTTTTTCCTGCTGTACACTTCGTGCAAACTTATCCCACCCTTTTTTTATCAACCTTAAGTACCACATGTCAAGCTCAACCTCAAGAAACTTTATGTCATTGCACGGATTGTATGAGCCGGGCTCAACAGGCTCTCCGTTTTCATTTGTACTGCCGGAGGCATCAACAACATGTATTAATGCATCGGCCTGCCTTAAGTCATCCAGGAACTGGTTTCCCATTCCCTTGCCTTCATAAGCGCCTGGAACAAGACCAGCAACATCTATTAAATCAACAGGAACAAATCGATTATGTTCTATGCAATAACCTTCTCTTGGATTGCACTGGACATTAAAGAACTTGTCTGCGCACTCTATCCTTACATATCCAATTCCATGGTTTGGCTTTATAGTTGCAAAAGGATAATTTTGTATCTCAACATTCGCTAAAGTAAGGGCCTTAAAAAAAGTACTTTTTCCAACATTTGCCTTTCCCACAACACCGACTAGCATTTTAATTTATTACAGGGCACATTATATAAATAAGTTTCTAAAGCTTTAAAAATCAAAAGGTTTATTAACATTTAATAAAGAATAAAGCATGATTTAATATGGCAAAGGAATTCGAGATTGCAAAGGGAGTAAAAGACTGGTATGGGGAGGATGCCATACTGAGGAATGAAATAAAGGATACTCTAAGAAGAGTTTTTGAGATGTACGGCTATAATCCTGTTGAAACCCCTATGATTGAAAGAGAATCAACCATGAAATTCAAAGGAGGAGATGAAATACAGAAAGAAATATTCACTCTTCAAGACCAGGGCAAAAGAAAACTTGCCTTAAGGTTTGACCAGACACTTCCATTGGCAAGATTTGTTGCATCAAATAAAGATATAAAATTTCCTTATAAGAGATATGTAATTGGGGAAGTATTTAGAGATGGTCCAACCCAACCAGAACAAGGGCGTTATAGAATTTTCACTCAGTGTGATGCTGATGTTCTTGGAGTAAAGGGTATGAAAGCTGAGGCAGAGCTTCTTGCACTTGCGAAAAGGTGCTTTAAGGAGCTTGGCCTGGGCAATATAGTTGTAAAGATAAATAACAGGAAGCTGCTTGACGGAATACTTGATTATACAGGAGTTAAGGAAAACCAAAAATTAAATGTTATAACATGCCTTGATAAAATGGATAAGATTGGAATTGAGGGAGTTAAAAAAGAGCTGAATGAATTGTTAGATAAAAAAATTGTTAACAGCATTGTTTCATTGATTTCAAAAAAGAAAAATAACCAAGAAACATATGAATCTCTCAAAAAAGTTGTTTCATCAGAAAAAGGAAAACAGGGTCTGGATGAAGTAAAAGAGCTTGTTAACTATGTGAAAAAAATTAAAATTGATTTTGTTGATTTTGACCCAAGCCTTGCTCGCGGTTTAGATTATTACACCGGCACAACAATTGAAGTTTTTCTTAAGGATAAATCTATTGTAAAGTCAGCTGTTCTTGCAGGCGGGCGTTACGATAACATGATATCTGCTTTTATAGGAAGCAAGAATGAGATTCCTGCTGTCGGTTTTTCATTTGGGCTTGAAAGAGTTGCTATGATATTAAGGGAAACAAGAAAAAAACTGAAAAAGTCAAACACGCAGCTATATTTAATACCTATAAATACAGCTGATGAATGCTTTAAGATTGCTGAAGAAATAAGAAACAAGGGAATAAATGTTGATATTGATTTAAAGGAAAGAAAAATGGGAGCTGCGATAAACTACGCTGACTCTCTTGGAATAGGATATATTGGAATCATTGGCGAGGATGAAATCAAGGAAAAATCCGTTTCAGTGAAAAACCTTAAAACAAGGCAGCAGAAAAAAATCAAAGTCAAGGATATCAAAAAGTTCATAACTAAAAATAATTCGAAAATTTTATAAAGACAGTAAATAATTTTTTCTTTATGGCCATACTTGCAGCAAAGTGGAGAGTAAAGTACAAAGGGATTTTTGATATAAAAGCATTGTACGAATATCTTTATCACTGGTCCCAGGAAGATGGATGGTTTAATGGAAAAGACACTGATTTTAATGAAGTTTTTCATGGTCAGCACGAGTATCCTGGAGGGTCAAAAGAGCTGTGGATATGGTGGAGGCTTGATAAGGTTCCTAATGACAGCAGCTACTTTAAGTATGAGCTTGACCTTGACTGGCACGCTGTTCCTCCATTTAAAGATGTAGAGATAGTTCATAATGGAAAAAAATTAAAACTAGCCAGCTGTGATCTTGAGATGCAACTTCATGCAAGGGTTGTTACAGACTATAATGGGACATGGGGTAAGCATTGGCTTTTAAAGCATTTTGAAGCATTTTATTGGAAAGTTCTTATGAAGCAGCAGTTTGAAAAACAAAAACTTGAGCTTTACAGAGAAGCTTATAGGCTTCAGGATATAATAAAAGATTATTGGAGATTATACAAAGGAGTTGAAGAAGACCAGGCAGAAGCAGGATTCTGGCCACCAGGAACTATTGGAGAATAATCCGAAAGCTTTATATATAAAAATCGCAATTTTTCTTTTTATGTCAAACACACATGCTATGCCTAACGAGTTTCTTAAGTATAAGGGAATTTTTGATATGGAACTTCTTTACAAGACATTGAGAAGGTGGTTTACAAGAAGAGAATATTATCTTGAAGAGCCAACTTACAAAAGCAAGCCCACTGCAATGGGAGGAACAGAGGACGAGATAGAGCTAAAAGGATACAGGAAAGAAACTGACTACTTTAAATTTTGGGTAACTGTTTACATACACACATGGGACCTCAAGACAATAGAAGTGATAAAGGACGGCAAAAAGAAAAAAATGAATCAGGGAAGGATGAAAATAACTTTTGGAGGTTATATTGAGTCAGACTATCAGAATAGATGGCAGTCAACACCTTTTTTAAAATGGCTTAACAGCCTTTATGAAAATTATATAATCAAGCCTGAAATAAGCAATGTATATGAAGACAAGTTATATTATTACATACTAAAACTTTATGACCTTGCAAAGGAATGCATTGGCATGGAAACTAAGGGCTCAGAATATACTGATATGTGGTGAGAATGGCAGAAAGGGAAAAAATAATAGATGAACTAAGGCTTCAGTACGAAGGTCTTTTTGATGTTAACGAGCTCTACCTTACTTTTGACAGATGGTTCAGGGAAAAGCAGTATGATAAAAGAGAGATAAAGAATGTAGAGTTTGTAAAGCCTGAAGGAAAATTTTTAGAAGTATGGCTTATGCCGTGGAAAAAAATAACAGATTATGCAAAGATAGAGATTAAGATAGTAATTGTGATGGAAAACCTGAAAGAAGTTGAAGTTGAGAAAGACGGCCATAAGGTAAAGATGAATCAGGGCACAATAAAGATGGTTTTTGACGGTTATCTTACAACAGATTATGAAAACAGGTGGGAAGGAAAGCCAACCTATGTTTTTATGAGGACGTTGTTTGATAAGTTTGTTTATAAAGGATACACAGCAAGCTTTAAGGCACAGGTTTCAGAAGACCTTAATCATCTGCACACAATGATAAAGTCATTCCTTAACTTATACAGGTTTTAGCATTAAATGAAATCAAATTTTCAATGCCTTAACTGCGGAAAATGCTGTAATTCTTACTATGCGCAGATTAATATAACAATAGGCGATATCATAAGAATTTCTGATTTTATGAAAAAGCCAATAAGTTATATCCTAAAAAATTTTATAGGCATAAATGCCTTTGGCGACCCGGAAAATCCTGAAAAATTCAGTTATGAATTTGGAATAAACATGCCATGCGCTCTTAGAAAAGATGAGAAATGCTCTGTTTATCAGGCAAGGCCACTTAACTGCAGGCTCTTCCCATACTGGGTTTTAGTTCATGCATCTAAATCAGGAAGCAAAGATTTTATTGATGACTCTTATAAATGCATGTCAGGCATTAATTTAAATGAAAAAGAGCTTAAGAAATATGATAATTATGTAAAAGTTATTGGAGAGGCACTTATGGAAGAAGGTGAATTCACAGATAAGATTTTAGATGATATTCAGATAATGCGTTCAGTTGATTTGCAGCACAATCAAGATTATAAAAAGATAGCTGAAAAATATAAGGATGTGCAAAAGCCTGAGGATTTTAAAAAACTCGAAGAAGAAAAAATAAGGCTTGCAAAAGAAATTTTCAGCGAACTTGATGACCATCAAATAAGTTTGATTGAGGAAAAAGCAAAAAATCCTGATTTAGTTGAAAAAATAAAAAATAACACAGAAAAAATTCAGGATGCAGAAAAAATCCTTGATTAGTCTTTCCACAAAACAACAACAAAACCCACTGAGTCGATAAGAATTGATTCAGTTTTTTCTGCAATTTCATTTGCAGCCTGCTTTTTGTTTTTGTCTGATATAAAGCTTCTCAAAAATTTAACCTTGATTAATTTTTTCTTTTTAAGCTGTTTCTTTATCTCTTTTATGGCATTTTCAGTTAGCCCGCTCTTGCCAATTCTTATTACAGGCTGAATTGATTTTGATTTATCTTTCAATTCTTTTTTATTTATCATTTTGGTTTTTGTATTTTAGACCCGCCAGGAGGGATAAAAGCTATTATTTCATCGAGATCTCCACCTATAATCTTCTTTATTTTTTTCGCTGTGTCGCTTGCTTTTTCTTTTCCCTGGTTAATTATTATAAACTTATCAGAGTTTTTCTTTATCGCGTTTACAGGCCCCCCAATTATTTTTTCATTTTTAATTCCAATTGCAGCCTGTAAATTTGGATGTAGATATTCTGTTTTTCCCTTTACAATAAATGCGCCTTTTCCAATATATTCTCCAGATCTTGGTGTTTTTGTAAGCTGCTCAGGCTTTACATAAAAGACATCAAGAGTTGAAAGCCCAAGGCGCCACCCCCTGCTATAGGAAGCAGTTGCCTGCGCTGTTTCCTGCATCGTGGCTTCTCCTATTTTTTTGTTATACGCCTTTATAACAAAAAAAGGCGAGCCCGCCATATCTGTGTGAAAAACAACATCATCTTTTTCAGCATGCTTTTTTATTATGATATCATTTGTTGTCGCATCCCTTCCGCCTATGCATAAAAATCCTTCAGAGCTGTAAAACCACCTGAACTTTTCATACCATTCTTTCTTTGATTTTACTGTTTCATTTTCCTTCTTTGATACATCTGCTTTTTGTTTTTTTTCTTTGAGCAGTTCAAGTTTTTCCTTGCTTTTCTTCAGGGCATTTAAGGCGCCCTCCAGCTTTTTTTTGGATTTTTTTGATTTCTCAAAATAAATAGAAGCGTTCTGCTCAACAGATTTTTTGATGTCAAGAGTTATTTTTTCCATAAATAAAAAAAAGAATTAACTATATTTATTGTTTTCTGTTATTTTTTAGTGGTTTATACAATTGGAGGCTTTCCGCCCTGCGTTGCATAAAACTTTTTGTTCCTGTATTCAAGGGTAAAGACGTCAGTATTGCAGTTAGTTGACCTCATCTTGACTACAGATACCTCTCTTACAACTTTTCTGAACCTTTCAGTAAGCTGGATTAGTATTATTCCATCTGCTAAGTAATCCTCAACTTCATATTCGCTGTATTTGCTTTTGTTTAATGGCATTTCTGATATTAAGAAAGTTGTTAATCCCATATCTCTCAAAAACTCAAATATGTAAAAAAGCTTTGTTCTTGGATCATCAAAACTTGATAATACATACAACGCAGACAATGAATCAAGAACAAATAAGTCGCATTCTGTTTTTTCTTTTAGCTTTTTTATTATATTTTTTATTACATTAAGCCAGTCGCCGCTTGGCCCGATTTTAGTTCCCCTTACCTGCTTTCTTATTGAGCCTAAATCTGATATGATAACTGATCCTACTTTGCTTGACTTTATACTGCTTATATCTGAATTTAGCTTGGATATATCAGATATTGTTACAAGGTTAATTTTTGATAAATCATATCCCATGTTTTCAACATGTTCTAGAAGCGATTTTTCTGACTGTTCAAGTGAAACATAAAGGCATGTTTTTCCATTCAATGCTTCATTATAAAGCACATTAAATGCCAGGCTGCTTTTCATTGTTCCTGCTGTTCCGCAAATTAATGTAACATGGCCTTTTGGTATTCCCCCTTCCATCTGCTGATCAAAACCGTCTATATAAAGCTTGATTCTTTCCATCTTTTCATTTTTTTCTGATTTTTTTGCCATTTTTACCTCCAGTTATTCTTTGTTATAAGAAAGATTATCGATCTTCCCGTTTTTTATACCAACAATTATCTGTTTTGCTTTTTTTCCATTTATGAATGTTGATCCTATTATCATTCCTTCTGTTTTATACTCCCATATTTTCTTTCCAATATAATTTCCTGGCTGTCTTGTTATTATGTCTTCATAATGCCCGGGCTGTTGTGTTATCCCTGATATTCCAGGCATGTAATCAAGGAGGAATGATCCTTCTGTATCGAGCACATAAACAGAGCCGTCATATGAGCCCGCAACAACCTCTAATCTTCCATCGTTGTCAATATCAACAACAATTGGGCTTGCAACAATCCAAAAGTCTGTTTCATAGCTCCATATCTTGCTGCCGCTGGATGAAAGGCAATAAACATTGTCATCGCATGACCCAAATATTATCTCAAGTTTTCCATCATTGTTTATATCAACAAGGCATGCCTGGGAGCATATCCTTCCTTCAGTTTCATAAGACCATTCGAGCTTTCCTTTTTCATTAAGCACATAAAGTTTATTGTCAGCTGAGCCAACAACTATGTAGTTCTTTTTTTTGCCGTAAATATCCCCTATTATAGGTTTTGCGGTTATTTTTCCTTTTGTTTTAAACTGCCAATTCAATTTTCCTTTGCTGTTTAATGAGTATATCATACCATCATTACAGCCAAAAATTATCTGTGATTTATTTCCTTTTATAAAAGAAGGGTCTGATTCTATTCCTGAATTTGCATTGAATTTCCAAACAAGTTTTCCTTTTGTGTTGAGGGCATATAATCTTTTATCATTAGAGCCGAATATTATCATATTATTGAAAAAAATAGGGGACGACCTTATCTCACCTTCTGTTTTGAATTTCCATAGCAATTTTCCTGATGAGTTTAATGCATAAAAAATTCCCATGTCAGATCCGAATAATATTTCTTTTTTTCCATCGTTGTTGATATCTGCAAAAGTTGGGGAAGAATATATCCCTTTTGCTGTTTCCTCATCAAGAAACATCTGCTGTATTTCATCAACTTTTTCTTTTATTGAATAAAACCACTCTATTTTTGCATCTTCATTTAAAAGATAGATCTTTCCATCCTGGGTGCCGAAGATTATTCCGAAATGGTCTTTTGATATCTCATCTGCTATTGGGGAGCATGACAGAGAAGAAGAAGCGTCAAAAACCCATATTTTTTCTATTTTACCAAGCCTTTTTCCGCTTAGTTTTTTTATAGTATTCTTTATCACACCCATTTTTTAATAATTGTTTGAATTTCAGTATAAAAACCTTTTGTTTTATGGTGATTTTCCCTTGTACTTTCCCCTTAATTCAACTTTTTCAAGCCTTTTGATTGTTTCATTATAGTTTTTGTTTTTAATTTTATATCCATTTAAAACAGAATTAAATGCCTTTTCAAATATTCCATGGTGTTTTGATTCAATGGCCTGCCTTAGCAGATGGAGGTCAACTGCCTTATCCTCAATTTTATCTGAAAAAAAACTCAGCCCGAAATCAATAAAATAAACTTCTTTAATTAAAATCATGTTTGATGTTGTTAAATCACCATGTATTATGTCATTATTATGCAGGATAGCAATTTTCTTTCCGATTTCATTGCATATAGTTTCGCAATTTTCATTATTTAGAACATCCCTTATTTTTTTTCCATCTAAAAAGTTCATCTTTATTATCATATCTTTGTCATCTGAAAGAATTAAGGTTGGTGTTGGAAAGTTAATTGAACTAAGCTTTTCAAGAATCTTTGTCTCGCGCCTTGTTCTGAATTTTCTCAGCCTTTCATCAATCTCTTTGATGCGGTAGCTTTTTTTGATTCTTTTTTTTATAACTGTATTTTTTTCAAGGCAGATTACTGCCTCTGCTCCTGCCCCTATTTTTTCCATGGAAATTAATAAGCTCAAAGGGTATTTAATATTTTTGGAAAGCTTTTTAAAAAATGGCCTTTTCCTTTGTTCTGCAGCCCCGTAGTGTAGCGGCCAATCATACAAGGCCCTGGACCTTGTGACCACGGTTCGAATCCGTGCGGGGCTATATACCTTTTATGTTAAT
>JAQTRH010000024.1 GCA_028711925.1 Candidatus Nanoarchaeia archaeon
TATTTATGGATAGGGAAATATTATTAATTTTAAGAAGGTACGATAAAATACTAACTTACAAGGGAGTTAGTTTAGTTAATATTGCAGACTATGAATTAAGATTTACAAATCCCTCAGGGTTTATGATTTCTTCCTTGTTTAATTTTGTTAGAAGAATAAAACTTAATCTTAGGACATTTTTTTCAAAACCAAATAAAGATAATAAAGCGGACATTTTATTTTTGGTTTACACACATAGTCATGTAAACACGCTTGTTCCTATATTAAACAAATTAAAAGAAAAATATACTGTTGTTAAAAGAGATGGATTTACAGATAATGTTGCAAAGAAGCTTAATAAAAATAATATAAAATATAATGATCTTGAAGGATATTTAAACATAAAATCCTTATTTAGAATAAAAAATATAACTAAAAAAACAAAGAGAAGATTAAAGGAACTAACAAAAAATAGAAAACAAAAACCTCAGATGAATTATGTTTTGTTTGAATATTTTCCTGATATAGTAAGAATGATTGAAGCAGTTGAAAATATGCTTTCATATGAAAAACCAAAACTTTTAGTGGTAATGAATGAGATAACAACTCTTGGAAAAATTAGTGTTTATTTAGCAAAAAGAAGAGGAATAAAAACAGTGTGCATACAACATGGGGGGATGGGTTATGATCATGAGAGTTTTATTCCAGTATCTGTTGATAAAATGGCAGTTTGGGGCAATTACTCAAAAAACATACTTATTGAAGAAGGTACTCCTGAAAAAAAACTTGCTATAACTGGTGTTCCACAGTTTGATAAAATAGTAAGAAAAGAATTAACATTTAACAAAGATGAGTTAAAAAGAATTGGAGTAAACTCAAATAAAAAAGTTATACTTTTAACCACTCAACCAGTAAAAGATATGTTTGATATAACTAGAGAATTATGTAAGACTGTTAAATCAATGTCAAAAACACAACTAGTAATAAAAATTCATCCATCAGAATATTCGATCAAAAAGTATAAGGAAATAGTTAAAAATGAAAAAGTTGATGCAGTAATAACTAAAGATTATCTTTATCCATTGATAAGTATATGTGAAGTTTTAATAACTAATTCTTCTACAACAGGTATTGAGGCAATGATTATGGGAAAAAGAGTTATTACTGTGAATCTTACAGGAGAACCAGATATGTTACCATACGCTGAAAAAAATGCCGCGATAGGAGTTTACAAAAAAGAAGATATTAAAAAAGCATTAATTTCCGTTTTATTCGATGATAAAACAAAAGAAAATCTTGATAAAAAATCAGAAGAATTTCTATATGGTCAATGCTATAAAATGGATGGGAAGGCCTCAGAAAGAGTAGCAAATTTCTTAAAAAATATGCTAAAAAATAAAATTTAAGGTTTTTTCCTTAAAATTTAAGGTTTTTTTTAAAAATATCTTAAATTTTCGATATATTTATATATGACCTAGTTCATTAAAATTAAAAGATGGTTGATATAGACAAGACAGATTACATAATACTGAAGCTTTTAAAAGAAAACCCTGATATGAGTGAAAAAGAGGTTTCTGAGATAGTTGAGCTTTCTGTTATTGAAGTTAAAAAAAGAATTAACAAGTTAATAAAACAAGAGCTTTTTCATCCAAATGACAAATTCTTTGAAAAGACATTAAAAAAAATGGAAAAACTTGATGAAAAAGACTGCATCATCCTTAATCTATTACAGGAAAACTGCAGGATGTCTCTTTCTGATATTTCAAGAAAAGTAAATCTCTCAGTTGATTCTGTGAAAAATAGGATTGATAATATGATAAAACACCATATATTCTTTCCCAAGATACAGCTAAGACCCAGAAACTTCGGTTTTTATGATATAGTTGACATAAAAATAAAACTCCATAATTACACTAAAAAGGAAATTGATGATTTTGTAGGGTTTCTTGAGAATCACCAGAGAGTTGCTGAAATGTTTTCTGTTTCAGGAGACTGGGATTTCTCTATTGTAATAATAGCCAAAGATTCGCAAGATTTAGGAAAAATTACCAAGGAAATAAGAAACAGGTTTAACAGGATTATAAGCGACTGGAATGAATCACTGACAACAGAGGCATATAAGTTTGAAAGATATGATATGCTTAAACTGATGGAGTATGAGTAATTTAAAAATGTTTGCAGACAAAAAAGTAAGGATTATATCACGGCTTGATGTAAAGGGCCCAAATGTTATAAAAGGATTCCAGTTTGAATGTTTAAGGGTAGTTGGCAGGCCAAATCAACTGGCTGAAAGATATTGCCTGCAGGGAGCAGATGAGCTGATTTATATTGATACTGTGGCAAGCTTATACGGCAGGCAAAACCTTCTGGATATTGTTAACAGGGCATCTAATAATATATTCATACCTTTTACAGTTGGAGGGGGAGTTAGAACCCTTGATGACATAAGAGCTTTTCTCAATGCCGGCGCAGACAAGGTGGCAATCAACACAGCCGCAATAAAAAATCCTGAATTAATATCAGAAGCTGCTGAGGCCTTTGGTTCACAATGCATTGTTTCATCAATCCAGGCAAAAAAAATAAAAGATAACAGATGGGAAGCTTACATAGACAATGGAAGAGAATCTACAGGCATTGATGTTGTTGAATGGGCAAAAAAAGTCCAGAAACTTGGAGCAGGTGAAATCCTTCTCACATCAGTTGACAAAGATGGAACAGAATCAGGGTATGACCTTGAACTTATAAGAGCTGTTTCTGATGTTGTTTCTGTTCCGATTATTGCCTGCGGGGGGGCAGGCAAAATAGAGGATTTTGTTTCATGCGCAAAAATCGGAAACATTGACGGCCTTGCCACAGCCTCATTGATTCATTACAACAAACTTACAATAGGGCAGATAAAAGAAGAATTATCAAAAAATGATATCAACACAAGAAAATTTATTTCAGAAAATACTTTACTGAAACCAATAAATAACCAGGATATAGACAATTACAATAATTTTACATTAAACCATATAAAACAGATTGAAGAGGAAAAACAAAACCAAGAAACTGAAGATGGTTATAATGCTGTTATTGATATTTCAGAAGCTGATATAGGAATAATAGACTATGGTTTAAACAACTTAAAAAGTCTGAGAAAAGCACTTGAAAAGATAGGCAAAAAAGTGAAAATAATCAGTACGCCTGAAGAAATAATGAATGCAAAATACCTTATACTCCCAGGTGTAGGAGCATTTGGTGATGGAATGAGAAGAATCAGAGAAATGAATCTTGAGGAGCCAATCAGAAAAAAAATCAAAGAAGGAACTCCTTTGCTTGGAATATGCCTTGGAATGCAGTTGCTTTTTTCTGAGAGCGAGGAATTTGGGATTCATAAGGGATTAGATTTAATAGAAGGGAGGGTTATTAAGCTAAAACCTTCAGAAAATGGAAATACAAGATACAAGATACCTCACATAGGATGGAATAAGTTAAGAGCCCCATCCTTTAATAATCCAGTATGGAGCAGTTCTTTGTTGAATAACACAGAAGAACAGGACGAATTTTATTTTGTCCACTCTTATCATCCTGTGCCATCAAACCAGGATTATGTAATTGCAACCACTGAATATGGAAATCAGGAATTTTGTTCTGTGGTTAAGAAAGATAATATTACAGGAGTACAGTTTCATCCTGAGAAAAGCGGAGAATGTGGATTAAAAATATTAGAAAATTTTTGTTTCAATGTGGAATCTAAAATAAAAGTAAAGGTGAAATAAATGGATATAAAATATAAATTTCCAAAAATGAACATAGACATGGAAAAATACAATAAGTATGATTTTAAGACACAGGATAAGCAGTTATCAAAACTTCCTGAAAAGGTTATATACTGCAAGAAATGCCTGATGTCAAACCAGCGCCAAAGGACAGATTTTGATGAGGAAGGAGTATGCAGCACATGCAGGTATGCTGAAAAGAAATTCCATGGAGGAATTGACTGGGATACAAGAGAGAAAGAGCTAAAGGAGCTTCTTGACAAGCACCGCTCAAAAGACGGCAGTTTTGACTGCCTTGTGCCGAGCAGCGGAGGAAAGGACAGCGGATTGGTTGCGCATCAGCTTAAGCATAAGTATGGAATGCATCCTTTGCTCATAACATGGGCTCCGTTTGTATACTCTGACATAGGATTCCAGAATTACTATAATCATGTACAGGCAGGTTTTAATGGATTAGTTGCATGGCCTAATGGATTTCTTCACAGGAAACTGGCAAGAATCTCTTTTGAATTAAAAGGGGATAATTTTGATCCTTTTGTATACGGCCAAAAATCATTTGCTTTCCATGTTGCACTGAGATTTAAGATACCCTTAATATTTTACGGTGAAAACGGCGAGGTAGAATACGGCGGCTCAATGAAAAATGCTGAAAAGCCATACGAGTCAGTTGAAGACTGGGAAGAGCTTTATTTCAAGGGTGCAGGAGTGGATGTCTTGATAAAAGAAGGATTAAAAATGGGCATATTTACAGAAGAAGAAATAAAGAATAATGACTTTTCTTTTTATAGGCCTCCTCCCTTGGAAGAAATAAAAAAGCTTGGAATACAGATGCACTGGTGGTCATACTATAAATTATGGGTTCCGCAGGAGAATGTTTATTACTGCGCAAAAAACACCGGGTTTGAAGCAAGCCCTGTAAGGACTGACTGCACATACACAAAGGCATTCAGTGTAGATGACAAGCTTGATCCTTTTCATTTTTGGCTTGCATTAATTAAGTTTGGCTATGGAAGGGCAAGCAGGGAAGCAAGCAGTGATATAAGATGCGGGCATATATCAAGAGAAGAGGGAGTTATGCTGGCAAAAAAATATGATGATGAATTCCCAAAGACATATTTTAAGGAGTTTTTAGATTATATGGATATTACAGAAGAGTATTTCTGGGAAGTAATAGACAGATACAGGAGACCTGAAGTATGGAAGAAAGTAAATGGAGAATGGAAAAGAAGACATACTGTTGCAAGAGATGGAGTTGATGATTAAAAGATGTACAAAAATAAAAAAATAATATCAATAATTCCTGCAAGAGGTGGAAGCAAACGCCTTCCAAAAAAGAATATTCTTGATTTGGCAGGAAAGCCCGTTATTGCCTACTCTATTGAGCAGTCCCTTAACTCAGATTTAGTTGATAGGACAATAGTCTCAACAGAAGACAATGAAATAGCTGAAATAAGCAGAAAATACGGGGCCGAGTTTATTGACAGGCCTGAGAATCTTTCAACAGACAAGGCAACAACACTTTCAGTTTTAAAGCATGTAATCGAGACTCTTAAAAATCAAAAATATAATCCTGATGTTGTTATCCTGCTTCAGCCAACTTCTCCATTGAGGAAAACAGAGCAGATAGATGAGTCAATAAAAAAATTAATAGATAATGATGCAAACGCAGTCATATCTGTTATAGAGTTACATGTAGGTTATGAGTGGCTTTTGGGTATTAAAGATGAAAGACTGCATTTTATTTTTGAAAAGGAAAGAAAAAACACAAGATATCAGGACCAGGAAAAAGCATATGAGCTTAATGGAGCAATATATACTTACAAGACTGAAATTATAGAAGAATCAAGGATTTATAATTTTCATGAAAACTGCATTGCTCTTCCTATGGATAAAATAACCTCGATGCAGATTGACGACAATACAGATTTCAAAATCATTGAATCAATAATAAAAAATGTTATTAGTAAAGATAAAGAGGAGGTAGAAAAATGAAGATGAATATGAATGTAAACATAAAACTTCCAAGTCTTGATATTGATACGGAGAAATACAACAACTATGAGTTTAAGCCAATGGATGCTCAGCTTTCAAAGGTTCCAAAAGAGATAAAGCTATGCAAAAAGTGCATAATGCCTAATACAAGACCAAGAATAGAGTTTGACGAGGAAGGAGTATGCAATGCTTGC
Organism: Candidatus Nanoarchaeia archaeon; assembly: GCA_028711925.1. Taxonomy (GTDB): domain Archaea; phylum Nanobdellota; class Nanobdellia; order Woesearchaeales; family CG1-02-33-12; genus M55A3. Next base: position 5,927 of record JAQTRH010000024.1, read on the forward strand.
AGGTATGCTGAGAAAAAGTTTCACGGAGGGATTGACTGGGATGCTCGAGAGAAAGAGCTTAAGGAGCTTCTTGACAAGCACCGTTCAAAAGACGGCAGTTTTGACTGCCTTGTTCCGGGAAGCGGAGGAAAGGACAGTGTTTTTGTTGCCGAAGAACTAAAGAAATACGGAATGCATCCGTTATTGGTTACATGGGGGCCTTTCATGTGGGCGCCAATCGGCTATCAGAATTACATAAACTGGATACAGGCAGGAAACGACGGATTAGTTCTTTTCCAGAACGGAATTCTGCACAGAAAGCTTTCAAGAATAGGCTTTGAGCTTTTAGGAGATAATTTTGAACCTTTTACCTATGGACAAAAGGCATTTGTTTTTCATGTTGCATTAAGATTTAAGATACCACTTATATTCTATGGTGAAAACGGTGAGGTAGAATACGGCGGTTCAACAAAAAACCAAAACAAGCCATATGAATCAGTTGAAGACTGGCAGAATTTTTATTACAAGGGAAATACATTTGACAACCTTCTTAATGAGGGAGTAAAAATGGGAATATTAAAAGAAGAGGAAATTGAAAACCATAATTTTGATTTTTACAAGACGCCTCCAATAGAGGAAATAAAAAAGCTTGGAATACAGATGCACTGGTTTTCATACTACAAGAAATGGAACCCTCTTGAGAACTATAGTTATGCTCAAAAAGCAACAGGATTTGAGGCAGCTCCTGAAAGAACAGAGGGAACATACAACAGCTATTGCAGCATAGATGACGAAACAGACCCTTTCCATTGGTATTTAGGATTTATAAAATATGGATATGGTAGATGCACAAGAGAAGCGTGCAGCGAAATAAGAAGCGGGGATATGACAAGGGAAGAAGCACTGCAACTTGCGAAAAAATATGATGCAGAATTTCCTGAAAAGGCATTTAAGGGGTTCCTTGAGTACCTTGATATGACAGAAGAGCACTTCTGGGAAGTTATAGACAGATACAGGCTTCCACATATTTGGAAAAAAGAAGACGGAGAATGGAAGTTAAGGCATCCTGTGTGGGAAATTGAGCAAGGAAAAAAGGAATAATTATTTTTTGGAGGAATAAAATGGAACCAATTAAGATTGATGGAAAAATAATTGGAGAAAATTACCCAGTTTTCATAATAGCCGAGGCAGGAGTAAACCACAACGGCGATTTTAAGCTGGCCAAGAAACTTATAGACGCAGCCAATGAAGCAGGAGCTGACGCAGTCAAGTTCCAGACGTTCAAATCAGAAAATGTTACTTCAAAATACACATCAAACAGTTCTTATGCGGAAAGGAATATTGGAAAAAAAGAAACAATGCTTGAGATGATAAAAAAACTTGAGATAAGTTATGATAATTTCAAAAAGTTAAAGAGATATTGCGATGAAAAAGGGATAATATTTTTATCAACACCGCATTCTGATGATGCGATTGAATTTCTTGAACCATTGATGCCTTTGTATAAAATACCTTCGCCGGATATAACAAACATTCCTTTCTTAAAAGCAATTGCAAAGAAAAGAAAGCCAATAATCCTGTCAACAGGGATAGCAACCATGAAAGAAGTAACAGAAGCAGTTGAATTGATAAAAAAAGAAGGGAACAATAAGATAATTCTTATGCAGTGCACAACAAACTATCCATGCAAGCTTGAAGATGTTAATTTGAGAGCAATGCAGACTCTAAGAAAGAAGACAGGACTTCTTGTTGGATTTTCAGACCATACCATTGGGATTGAGGCATCAATGCTAGCTGTAAAATTAGGAGCCGTTGTTATTGAAAGACATTTTACCCTTAACAAAGCTCTTCCTGGTCCTGACCACAAGGCATCCCTTAGCCCAGACGAGTTAAAAAAACTTGTAAAAGCAATAAGCAATAAGGACTATAAAATCCCCCCTGAAAAAGAGGAACTAATACTCGGTTCCTCATATAAAAAACCTACAGCTGCAGAAAAGGAGATTGCAAAAGTTATAAGAAAAAGCATAATAGCAAAAGTAAAAATACCAAAAGGGGCGGTTATAACAGGTGATATGCTTATAATCAAAAGGCCAGGAACAGGAATACCATCAAAAGACATTGATAAAGTTATAGGCAAAATCGCTTTAGAGGATATAAAACAGGATAGGATGATATCATGGAAAAAAATAAAATGAAAATTTTGGTTATTGCAGCTCACCCTGATGATGAGGTATTAGGTATGGGAGGAACTATACTAAAACATATCGATCAAGGTGATGAAGTATTTGTATGTATGATGACTAAAGGCTACGAACCTGATTGGACCAAAGAATTTATTAAAAATAAGATTGTCGAAGCAGAAAAAGTTGATAAATTCCTTGGAGTAAAAAAAAGATTTTTTTGCGGTTTTCCAACAGCAAGGCTTAATACCATACCTCATGGTGAAATAAGTAAGGGTGTAAGAAATGTTATAAATGAGGTTAAACCAGATATAATATACACTCATTCAGAAAAAGATATTCATGAGGACCATAGAATCATATTCAATTCTGTTATGGTCGCTTCAAGGCCAATAACTGAAAATAAAATAAAAATAATATGCTTTGAGATATTGTCCTCCTCAGAGTGGAATCACAAATCTTTTTGTCCTAATTATTATGTTGACATAGAAAAGTATATTGAAAAAAAAATAAAGGCTTTTTCAATCTATGAATCTGAAGTTAGGGAATATCCTCATCCAAGAAGCAAGAAAGGTATTGAAATATTAGCCAAAAAAAGAGGAATGGAAGTTTGTATTCCTTATGCAGAATCTTTTAAAATAATAAGGGAATTTTGGTAAAATGAGAAATATAATATGGTTATCTGCAAACAAATTTGGCTTTGAGTTGCTTAAAGAAGCATCTAAAATCAGTAAAATCAAGGCAATAATAACCCTTAAACAAGATTCTAAAACTATAATGTATGATGGAATAGATAATGAGAAATGGGATGATTTCAATATTGATGTATACAGAATTGATAAAATAAATGAGGAAGAAGAATTGATAAGAGAACTATCACCTGACATAATTGTGATGTGTGGATGGAGGCAGGTTATTGATGAGAAAATACTTAAAATTCCCAAAGATTACTTTGTTGGTTTTCACCCTACATTGCTTCCAGAAGGAAGAGGGCCAGCTCCAATAATAAACTCTATAATGAATAATTATCATAAGTCAGGTTTAACCTTATTTCATGTTTCTCCAGGGCTTGATGATGGAGATATAATAGGTCAGGATGGGTTCATTATTTCCGATGATGATTATGCAATGGATGTTTATAACAAAGCAATCGATGCAGGAAGAAAATTGATAAGAAAGTATCTCCCGATGTTAATACAAGGAAATGCACCAAGAATGAAACAAGATGAATCAAAGGCAACAATATTCTGTAAGAGAAGAATCAAAGATAATGAAATTGATGTTAAAAATGAAAGTGCTGATAATATATACAGAAAGATAAGGGCATTGTCAAAACCATACAATGGAGCCTACATAAAAAAAGATAATAGGAAAATAATAATATGGAAGGCTGAATTAGAATGAGGAAAATTTGTATTTTAACAGGAACCAGAGCAGAGTATGGAGTTCTTAAGCCAATAATAAAGGCAGTGGATAATAATCCTCTGCTTGAACTTTCGCTTGTAGTCACAGGGATGCACTTATCTCAAGAGTTTGGATATAGTTTTGATGAAATAAAAAATGATGGTTTTAAAATTGAAGGAATAGTAGATATGAATCCGGAAGATGATACAGGAATATCAATGGCAAAATCAGTTGGCAAGGGAATAACAGGCCTTTCTGATGTTTTTGAAAAAATAAAACCGGACATTCTTCTTATAATCGGAGACAGAATAGAGGCTCTTGCAGCAGCAGTTGCAGCAGCTTATATGAACATAATAATTGCTCATATAAGTGGAGGGGATGTTACCAGAGCAGGTTTAGATGAGTCTGTAAGACACTCAATAACAAAGTTATCTCACATACATTTTCCGTCAACAAGAACAAGTGAAAGCAGGGTTTTAAAGATGGGTGAAGATAAATGGAGGGTATTTAGAGTTGGAGCTCCATGCCTTGATACGATACTATATGAAAGATTTTTATCCAGGGATGAACTAAACAAGAAATTTAACCTTGAAAAGAATGAGGATTTTATAGTTCTTCTTCAGCATTCTGTGACCACACAAGTAGAGCATGCAGAAAATCAAATAAAAGAAACTTTAGAGGCAATAAAAGAACTTAAAATCCAGACAATTGCGATTTACCCCAATTCTGATGCAGGTGGAAGAAAAATAATAAGTAAAATAAAAGAGTATGAGAAACTTCCATTTATAAAATCATACAAGAACCTACATCAAAAAGATTATTTTAGCCTTCTTAAACATGCAAGAGCACTTGTTGGTAACTCAAGTAGCGGCATAATAGAATCTTCATCATTTAAACTTCCAGTAGTCAATATTGGTATAAGGCAGGAAGGGAGAGAAAGAGCGAATAATGTAATTGATGCTGAGCATAAAAAAGATAAGATAATCCAGGCCATAAAAAAGGCTTTTTCAGAAGAGTTTAAGAAAAAACTTAACTATTGTGTCAGTCCTTATGGTGACGGAAAAACATCTCAAAGAATAACAAAAGTTCTTTCTGAAATAGATTTAAATGATAATCTTTTACAAAAGAAAATTGCTTATTAAAATGAAAGAATTATTAAGAACAGAAATCAAGGATAAGAGAAACAAGATTGATTCTAATTTTGTTAGAATTAATTCAATCAAAATAGAAGAAATGCTAATAGATATGGATTTATTTAAAAAATCCTCAAAAATTGGTGTGTATCTACCAAAAAATAATGAGGTAAATACTGAAAAGATTATTGATTCTGCAATTAAGTCAGGTAAAAAGGTTTTTCTACCATGCATAGAAAAAAATGATATGAAATTCAGAAGATTCAATGGAAAAGAAACTCTTGAGGAAGGAGCATTTCAAATATACCAACCCATGAAATATTGCGAAGAAATAAATCCCTTCGAGCTTGATATGGTCGTAGTTCCATGTGTTGTTGTTGATAAAAACGGAAACAGGATAGGCAGAGGAAAAGGTTTTTATGATAAATTTCTTGAAAAATATAACACACCTTCCGTTTGTTTAGCTTATGATTTCCAGATGGTTGATAAAATTAATGCTGATTCCCATGACCAAAAGATTGATTTTATTATAACTGAAAAAGGCTCTTTCAATAAACCATACCAACTTCTTGATGGAAAATCATTATCTAATAAAATATTAGATAAAATAAAAGAAAAAATAGAAAATGAAAAAATTGATTTAAAACTTGCTGTTATAATTATAGGCAATGATCCTGCATCTGAGTTGTATGTAAAGATAAAAGAAAAAAAATGTGAATATGTTGGTATTAAATTTGAACTCGTAAGATTTAATCTTGATGCTTCTGAAGAAGATATTATAAAAAAAATAGATGAACTAAACAATGATGATTCTGTTACAGGGATATTAGTGCAATTGCCCACTCCAAAGCATTTAAGCAAGGAAAAAATAGTAAATAAGATAAGAGTTGATAAGGATGTTGATTGTCTTACAAAATTAAACAGAGCATTAATAGAAAAAGGTGAAGAATACTTTTCATGCTGTACGCCAAACGGAATAATAAGAATTCTTGAAGAAAATAATATCTCTCTTAAAGACAAAAAAACAGTTATTGTGGGCAAGGGATATCTTGTGGGAAAACCACTTTCTTTAATGCTGAAAAACCTAAAAGTTAATTTTGATGTTTATAATAAAAAAACCAATAACATTAAGGAAAAAACAAAAAAAGCGGATATACTCATAAGTGCTACTGGAGTTCCCCATCTGATTAAATCTGATTACTTAAAACATGGATCAGTTGTTATTGATGCAGGAAACAGTAAACTTGGAGGTAACATGGTGGGAGATGTTGATTTTGAAGATGTAAAGAACAAAGTTTCTTTTATAACACCTGTTCCTGGCGGTGTTGGACCAATGACTGTAGCAATGCTTATAGAAAATTTACTTTTGGCTTATCATAAAAACCTTAAAAAACCAAAATTCAAAAGATTCAATGATTTAAGAAAGGAAGACATTAATTTTGACTTCCATATGCACACTAATTTTACAGACGGCCACTCAAGTCCTGAGGAAATGGTTAAAAAGGCC